>DATKKD010000149.1:0-21838 GCA_035543435.1 Thermoplasmatota archaeon | reverse complement strand
GACAAGAATAACAGGAATCATGGGAAGTGAGTTGTGATCGCTATGGATAAGAAAACGCAAGTCAAAGGACTTCTTGTCGTAAGCATGCTCATCTGTGCAAGCGTCGTCGCGATTATCGCGATATCGCCGCTCGATCGAGGGACCTACACCTATAAGCTTGGTACATTTCAATCATACAATGAACTGCTCGCGTTTTTAAAGAAACGAGCTGAGTCATCCTCCGCACACGGGTATGGGCTGTACGCTCCAAGCGTTTCGATAGCAAAATCAGGTGCAGAACGTACAGATAACGCCCTGCAAGCAGGGACCACGGTCCCTGATTATTCTAAAACCAACGTGCAGGTAGCCGGGGTCGACGAGCCTGACATTGTCAAAACAGACGGTTCGTTCTTGTATCTTGTTGAGAATGGGAGAGTCACGATCGTCAAGGCGTATCCAGTCATGGACGCAGCAGTGGTCTCGCGGATCAGTTTCAACAACAGCACAAGCATCAGCAATATCTTCATCTATGGCGACCGCCTGATCGTTTTTGGTATAATCAATTCCTACTCTGGATGGCCATATCCTCTCCTCAGGGAAGATGTAAAGGTAGCCACACCCATGTTCATCTGGGGAGGCGGCTCATCAACCACACTGATCGCCATATACGACATCTCTGACAAAACGAATCCGGTGCTTGTCAAAGAGGTGAAAATCGACGGATACTACTTCGACGCCCGCATGATCGACAACTACGTGTACGTGGTCGCCTCCGAATACACTAATACTATCTATTATGCGTACGACGAGAACAACGTCACTTTGAACATCCCCCAGATCAGCATCGACAACGTCTCACGGAACATCTCCGTAAGCAACATCTACTATGTTGACGTTCCTGAGCTTTCCGATACAATGACTCATGTGATCTCCATCGATCTTCAGACCAACGACGTCGCTGAGAAAAGCTTCCTGCTCGGTGGCTCTGAGACGATGTATGTCTCCAAGAACGCGATCTTCCTGGCCGCTACTCATTACCCATACTATGCGATGCCCATGCGGAACAGTGAGACCTCATCAGCTGAAAGCAACCAGCAGACGACCATCATCCATAAGATATCGATCAACACCGGGAACGTCTCCTACATCGCCCAAGGGGAAGTCCCAGGCAGGGTCCTGAACGAGTTCTCCATGGATGAGTACAACGGGTACTTCCGCATCGCAACAACCATTGACGCCGTCTGGAACACTGAAGCGCCATCAAGCAACAACATCTACATTCTCGACGACGCCCTGAAGCAGGTGGGAAAGATCGAAAAGATCGCGCCTGGCGAGTCCATTTATGCGGTGCGATTCATGGGCGATCGTGCGTTCCTCGTTACTTTCGTGCAAGTAGATCCCCTGTTCACGGTCGACCTCTCCGACCCATCGAACCCAAGAATCCTTGGGGAGCTCAAGATCCCAGGGTACTCCGATTATCTCCAGCCGTACGATGAGAACCACATCATTGGCATCGGCAAAGAAGTCGACCCGACCATCGATGCTGACAAAGTCCACACACCCGGTGCGATCTACTACACTGCGATCCTTGGTCTGAAAATCGCACTTTTTGACGTCACTGATATCGAGCATCCTGTCGAGGAAGCGAAGGTAGTCATAGGCGACCGCGGCACCGACAGCCCAGCCCTCTACGACCACAAAGCATTGCTGTTCGACCGAGAGAAAAACCTCCTGGTGCTACCGGTGAGCGTGTACGAAATCCCCCAGGAAATCAAGGACCAGTACGCCCAAAGCAACGGGACAACCGATCTCTCTGGTACCTTCACCTTCCAGGGCGCCTATGTCTACCGATTGACCCTTCAGAACGGATTTGAGCTCAGAGGGCGGGTCACCCATCAGACACCAGAGCAACAGCAGCAACTAAACAGCACCTGGTATTGGGGCTCATCGAACACCGATATTTCGAGAGCCTTGTACATCGGAGACACGCTCTACACTATCTCCGGGTCGATGATCAAGATGAACAGTCTCACTGACTTAAGCGACCAGAACAGTCTTTCGCTAGCATACCCATAGATCCTAATTTAATGAAATCATTGAGAGAGGGACGCCTCCCTTCTTCCTCCTTCTCCTTTCATTCTGTTCCCTCTCTCACTTTTTTCTCACCATTCTTTCAAGAGAAAAAAAATCAAAGAGAACATCCTCCTTAAAAGATGTCCGTAAAGACTATTAAACGGGAACAGTTGGAGGGTCTTGGGCTTTTCTCATGACCTGCACCCTCGGTATACGTAGAGAAGATAAGAACCGCTGGGAGCGGCGAGTCCCGCTGGTTCCACATCATTTACAACAATTGAAGGAACAGTATGGGATCAACACCATCATCCAACCCTCCAGAATCCGCGTCTTTTCAGACAAAGAATTTCAACGGGTGGGTGCTTCGGTACAGGACTCTCTGCGCCCGTCTTCTGTGATTTTCGCAGTGAAAGAGATTCCTAGTGAGGTGTTCGAACCAGAGAAGACCTATGTGTTTTTTTCGCATACCATCAAGGGGCAGTCTCGTAACATGCCGATGTTGAAAAAAATGATCCAGATGGGATGCACCTTAATTGATTATGAGCGAATTGTGGATCGGAACGGCAAACGTCTCGTGTTTTTCGGCAGATACGCTGGTCTTGCGGGAATGGTGGACACCCTCTGGGCGTTCGGTCAGCGAGCGAAATGGGAAGGCATTGCATCTCCGTTCCAAAACATACGACAAACAATCCATTACAAGAGCCTCGAGGATATCACCAAGCACCTCATGTCGGTCGGCAAAGAAATCAAAACTAAGGGTTTGCCTCAATCGCTCACCCCCTTTATCATTGGTTTTGGTGGATATGGAAACGTCTCTATGGGTGCACAGGAGATCCTTGAGAATTTCCCTGTTCAAGAGATTTCACCAGAGAATCTCACCTCAACCGTTCAACAACCAACAAACAAGGCTCTCTACAAAGTAGTGTTCAGAGAGGAACACATGGTGGAACCACGCAAACCCGATGCCAGGTTTGACCTGCAGGACTACTACGCGCATCCTGAGAACTATCGATCTGTGTTTGAAAAGTACATTCCCTTCCTTAGCATCTTCATGAACTGCATCTACTGGAGCGCACGGTATCCTCGTCTCATCACAAAAAATTATCTGAAGAAATCCTTCGAGATGAATCGGCATCTCGGCCCCAGAGTTATTGGCGATATCAGCGCTGACGTGAATGGCGCGGTTGAATTCACAGAAAAAACCACGTCTCCTGATTCACCTGTTTTTATCTATAATCCTTTGACTGGTACGATTCAGGATGGATGCAAGAGCGAAGGAGTGGTGGTCATGGCCATCGATAACCTCCCCTGTGAACTTCCTAGTGAATCCTCAGAATCGTTCAGTGAGACCCTCCTACGGTTTGTCCCTGATATCATGAAGGCGGATTTCACGACTGCTGCTTTCGAGGATCTCGCGTTGCCCTTGGAGATAAAAAACGCTGTTATTTTGTATCGGGGAAAACTGACCCCTGCATACCAATACATCAACAAATTTTTATAAGGTCATCCTTTTCCGGTGCTTCGAAGTAAACCCATCAAAGGAGGCTTACAATGAAACATATTCTTGTCCTAGGCGCAGGCATGGTCTCTCACCCGATGATTCGCTACCTTCTAGATCAACCTGATTTTCATGTGACCATGGCGAGCAGAACGGTCAGCAAGGCGGAGCACATGATCAACAAACATCCTCGTGGAGAAGCGCTTTCCTTGGATGTTAGCGACGATAGAACGGTCGAGGAGCTTATCTTGAAGACCGATGTGGTAGTCAGCCTCCTGCCTTACACCTACCATGTGAAGATTGCTGAGATGTGTATTAGACATAAAAAGCAGATGATTACCACGTCGTACGTCAGCGATGCGATGCGCGCGTTAGATAAAAAAGCAAAGGCTGCAGGAATTCTCATTTTGAACGAATGCGGGCTGGATCCAGGGATTGATCACATGTCCGCGATGCAGATCATTCATGCCATCGAAAAAAAGAAAGGAAAGGTGGTGAGTTTCAAATCGACGACCGGCGCACTTCCTGCACTGGAGGCCAACACTAATCCCTTCGGCTATAAGTTTTCATGGTCACCACGAGGGGTTTTACTCGCGTCCCGTAATGCAGCAAAATGGCTTGAGGATGGCAAGGAAATTTCTGTCCCAGGCGAGCAGTTGTTTGAACATTACTACCTGCAGGATGTCCCTGGTATCGGCACGTTTGAGAATTACCCGAACCGGAATTCAGTGCCGTATAAGGACATCTATGGGCTCAAGGACGCCCACACCGTGTATCGCGGCACGTTCCGATTGACCGGCTGGTGCGAAACGATGCGTAGCATTTCTGCACTCGGCTGGCTCAGCGAGGAGCCTCTCAAAGGATTCTTAGGAAAAACATACGGAGACCTCACGAGACTGCTCATCGGTGCAAAACCAGCAGATAATCTGCCTGTCACCACTGCGTTTTACCTCGGCCTGAAACCCTATGCCGCGGTCATCAAACGATTGGAATGGCTCGGTCTATTGGGAGACGAACCGCTTCCGAATGACAAGAACAACCCTCTGGATTACCTCAACGTACTCACGCTGAAGAAGATGTCCATGGGCGAGCATGAACGTGATCTCGTCCTGATGCACCATGAGTTCATCGCGCAATACACCGGGAAAAAAGAATATGTGACGTCGACCCTGGTGGATTACGGCATCCCTGACGGCGATACCTCCGTTGCCAGAACAGTTGCTCTTCCAGCGGCCATCGCCGTGAAGATGATTCTGAAGAAGCAAATCAAGTTGACGGGTGTCCATATTCCGAACGTCCCTGAGATTTACAGTCCCATACTTGATGAGTTGCAAAAGCTCGGGATCACCTTCGTCGAGAAATCACAAAGCCTCCCTGGATAATAATTCATCCCCCTGATGACCGATATCATTTTATAACAAGGAAGGATACCGCTCAACCACATTCCTTTTTACAGGAGCGTACATACCATGGCGATACCACCAAAGGAAGTCCATCGCACCCTTGAGAAATACATGCTTGCAGACGGCTTCGACCTTGTCCTTGATCTCAAAAAAAGCAAAGGCTGCCGCATCTACGATTCACGTCGAGGGAACTACTTCCTGGATTGTTTTTCGTTTTTTGCAACTGCGCCATTGGGGTGCAACCCACCAGAACTCACCACACCGGAGTTCATCAAGAAAATCGGGGAACTCGCGGTCAATAACCCGACGAATTCTGATGTGTACACCGTCGAGATGGCCGAGTTCGTCGAGACCTTCGCTAAATGCGCGGTTCCGAAGGACTTCCACCACCTCTTCTTCATCAGTGGTGGTGCGCTGGCTGTCGAAAACGCCTTGAAGACCTCGTTTGACTGGAAGATACGTAAAAACATCGCACGAGGGAACGGGGAGAAAGGCACCCAGGTCATCCATTTCAAGGACGCATTCCACGGTAGAACTGGCTATACGATTTCAATGACCAACACCTACAATCTTGACAAAACAAAGTATTTCACGAAATTCAATTGGCCGCGCATCACCAACCCAAAGCTTCGCTTCCCGCTCACCAGTGAAAACCTCAAAAAAGTCACCAACCTCGAGCAGCAGGCGGTGATTGAGATACAAAACGCCGTTGCCAAGAGCCCTGACGATATTGCCGCCCTCATTATCGAGCCCATCCAAGGAGAAGGCGGCGATAACCATTTCCGTAAGGAATTCTTCCAGGAGCTTCGAAGCCTCTGCGATGAGCACGAGATGATGTTCATCGTCGATGAGGTGCAAAGCGGCGTGGGACTTACTGGGAAGATGTGGGCGTACCAGCATTTCGACGTTGAGCCAGATATCATCGCCTTTGGGAAGAAGACGCAGGTCTGCGGCATCATGGTCACTGACCGGGTGAACGATGTCGACGATAATGTGTTCCATGTGTCTAGCCGGATTAATTCCACCTGGGGCGGCAGCCTTGTCGACATGCTCCGTTCCCAAAAATATTTTGAAATCATCCAAAAGGACCATCTCATTGAGAACGCCGCAAAACAAGGCAAATACCTACTGAAAGGCCTTGAGGAGCTCCAGGAGAACTATCCGCGAGTCATTTCAAATGCACGAGGCCGTGGCCTGATGTGTGCGTACGACCTGCCCACCCCTGAACAGCGGGATGAGATGAAGAAGCGGTTATATGAGAACAACATGATCATGATTGGATGCGGTGCGTCCACGATGCGGTTCCGACCGCCCCTTGTTATCACCCGAGAGGAGATCGATGAGGCGCTCGACATCACGGAACGTGTCGTGAAAACACTATAACGATTGCTCAAGCTCCGCAAGCCACTTTATGGGGGAAAATGAGCTAGAGGCAAACGAAAGGTTCTTAAAGGATTAGATGTACGGGTACATATAGTGGGGATAATAATGAAGGCACGTTCACGGACAACCAAATTCATAATAGCGATCTTTTTAACCAGTCTAATGGTCTTTTCCGCAGACAGCGTTCTTGTGAGAGGGGCAACCATTGCATCCTCTTCCAGCTCCATAACCGTCTCCTATACTTTCCAAGCGCCAACCGTAAGCCATACGACCATCGACGGGGAGATCTACAGTGTCCTTTCCACGCCGACAGCCACGCTCTCCAGCAACCCAGGGGAACCCGACCTACCTGTCTATTCGGCACGGATTCTCATCCCCTATCAAGAGAACGTCCAGACCGTAAGCATCACCCCAGGCGCTACGACCATGGTAGGCGCCTTTGACATTCCTCCTGTCGACCAAGCCCATCCATTGCTCCCCGGTCAGGAGGATGCTCCCCCAGTTGCACAGAAAAATGTCAACATCTATTCTACGAACCGAAACTTCCCAGGCTCACTTTTTAACACCACTGGAACCTACTTCTTCCGCGGCTATCAACTCCTCCTCTTGGAGCTGTATCCGGTGCAATACAACCCTGTCACCCAACAAACCACATTCTATGAGAACTTCCAGGTGACGGTAACAACGAAGCCGTCCGGCCCGAGCCCTCTCTATCGCGGAGGCATCGATGAAGCAACAGCACGAGAGATGATCGATAACCCCGCGATCCTTACGACCTACCCCCATTCTCAATACTCACCGGATCCGCAGTATGAACTCCTGATTCTCACCACCAATGCCCTCAAGGATTCGTTCATCCCCTTGAAGAACGCTCATGATGCACGGGGTGTACCCACGGTCATTAAAACCCTCTTCGATGTCGGGGGAAGCACCACGGACGACATCCGCGACTATATTCGGACTGCCTACAAGAACTGGGGGATTGACTACGTCCTGATTGGGGGTGACAATGATGTCGTCCCTGCACAAAACCTGTACGCCGAGGTGAACGGGGGTGGCACGACAGACAGCTTCCCGTCAGATCTGTTCTACGCCTGCCTCGACGGGCCGTACAATTACAACGGAAATGACAAGTGGGGTGAGCCTCATGACGGCGCAAACGGAAGCGACGTCGACGTCATCGCTGAGGTGTACGTCGGAAGAGCCTGTGTCGGGAACACCTACGAGGTCGATAATTTCGTCAATAAAACCCTCACATACATGAACCTTAACCCCTCGGACCCGTATCTCAACACCCTGCTCATGGCTGGTGAAAAGCTCGATGATCAGACCTGGGGCGATGACTCCATGAATAACCTCGTCACCACTGCGATTCCATTAAACACGTACGCCATCCACACTCTTTACGAGCGGGACTCCTCCTGGACGAAAACCGACCTCATCAACGAGATGGACGCAGGCGTACAGATGATTAATCACCTTGGCCACGCGAATCAGGACTATGTCATGAAACTCGATAGCTCAGACGTTGATGCGTTGACGAACTCTAAGTTGTTCTTTGTATACACCCAGGGATGCTATTCTGGTGCGTTCGACATGGGTGACTGCATCGCTGAGCATTTCACAATCAAGACAACGCACGCTGCCTTCGCAGGGGTGCTCAACGCAAGGTATGGCTGGTACATCCCTGGGTCGGCCAACGGGCTGTCGCAGATGTACCATCGATCGTTCGTGTCGGGCCTCCTCAAGAAGAACCAGGGCACTATAGGAAAAGACAACCACTATTCAAAAGAATATTACGCTTCAATGATTAATCAAAACGGGATGCGATGGTGCTACTATCAGACGAACCTGTTCGGTGACCCCACTCTCGTGTTCTACCTGTCGAATTTAACGACGTCAGATCTCTCTGGTAGTGGTTCGCTTTCTTGGGCTGACGTCACTCCTGGGACAACTGTGAACGGCAGCTTCACAATCAGCAACGTCGGTGCTGAGAATTCCAGTCTCTCCTGGAAGATCATTGACTGGCCAAGCTGGGGTAACTGGACGTTCACCCCGAAGAGTGGGGATAAACTGACCCCTGGGCAGGGCACAATAACCGTCAATGTCACCGTTGCTGTTCCAGATAAGAGAGGACGCAGCTACACCGGTTTCATAAAGATTATCAATGTACGGAATTACAATGATTACTTCATCGTGAGCATCTCACTTGCCACTTCTTTGAATCAAGAGACACTACACCCGTACGCCCATCAGTTCATCAAGGAACTACTCCAGCGTCTTCCCTTCCTGAACCATTTTATTTCCATGCATCCTGCCCTTGCCAGAATCCTTGGTCTCTAATAAAACATCAAGCGCAGGATATTGTCTATTCTTTTCCTTAGAACGTGCTGCTGTCTAAGGCGAGGTTCTTTTTAATGAGTTCGGCAAGCCTGTCGATCTTGACCCGTTCCTGCTTCGTTGTATCACGATCCCTGATGGTAACCGCATGGTCCTTGAGGGTGTCATGGTCGACCGTGACACAGAACGGCGTCCCTATCTCATCCATGCGTGCGTACCGTCGTCCGATGGTGCCGCCTTCGTCATAATAGGTTTGGATCCCTTGGTTTCTCAGCTCAGTGTCGATCTCTCGGGCGAGCTTTATCAGCTGATCGTCGTTGATTAACGGGAACACGCCTACTTTGATAGGGGCTATCTGAGGGGTGAAGGATAAGATTGTGTACTCTTCCTCGTTCTTTTTCTTTTCTTTAAAATTATGCTCAAGGAGGAAGTAGATGATACGGTCGATTCCGTAGGACGGCTCGATGACATGAGGCACGAACTTCTCACCCATGACTTTCTCCTCGGTGTCCACGACCTCATAGCAGCGTTTAGGGATGTTCATGGTTTTTCCGTCAAGGGTCACCACGATGTCCTTCTGATCAGTGACCTGCATGGTTTCGAGGAGCTCCTTGACTTTGCCTGCTTTGCCCTTGAACAAGGGTCCCAGCTCTCCCATTTTGGGTACGATTTTCTTGGTAGACACCACTTTTGGCTCATCGTATTTCCTGAGAGCATACATGTCAACCCCTGAGGAAACGATGTGAGCGTTCAGATCGTACGCGGACCGGTCAGCGATGCCGACGCATTCGATCCATCCGAAACGTTCGCTATACAGTTCTGCATCCCAGCATTCGGTCGCGTAATGCGCAAGCTCATCGACCACGTGTTTCCTGAACCGGAATTTCTTCGGGTCGACCCCTGCCGTGAATAAGAAATTCTGAGTGAGATACATGTAATAGGCGAGCGCCTCGTTGTTGATGACTTTGCCTTTGACTGCCTTGTCCAGGGTAATCGAGAATTCTTTTTCGTTGTCATTCAAATGGAGCTCCTTGTCCTTAACAAGATTGAAATGGGGATGATTTTTGTTCGTCGGGTCGAAGAAAACCTCCGCCTCAGCCATGGAGAACTCCCGCTGTCGCAGCGTCCCTTGGCGCGGTGAAATCTCGTTTCGATACCCTTTACCGAGTTGTACGACACCAAAGGGGAGTTTCTCTCTGTTGTAGCGATATAACAGATGGAAGTTCGTGAAGATGCCTTGGGCGGTCTCCGGACGCAAGAACGCTTTGCGACCGTCCCCGATACCGACCGTCGTCGCAAACATTAGATTCACAGGATGAGCATCCTTTAACGAGGAACCGCAGGTCGGACATTTTACCTTGTTCTCCTGCAGCGCTTCAGAGACCGAGACGTCATCTTCAATCAGGTCTTCAACCTTGTAGGACCGCTTGCATTTCAGGCAATCAACGGTGAGATCAGTGAACTCCTCCACATGACCTGACGCCTGCAAGACCTCATACAAAGTTATTGTGGGCGTGTTCACCTCAACGCAGTTATCGAATAGAAGATAGAAACGTCTCCAGAGGTTCTCCACATTCTGCTTCAGTTGAGCACCGAGCGGTCCATAGTCATAGAATCCAGCGATACCACCATAGATCTCGAACGAAGGAAAGATAAAACCTCTCCGTTTCGCTACCGTCATTATCTTATCGTAAATATCCTGAGACATGAGGGAACATCTCCCGGCCAGTAAAAAATGAATTTATTTTGAGGATTTAAACATGCATGTCATGAGGTCGATGTCCGTCACCATGCCGAGCAACCGGTTCTCCGCGCTCACCACTGGAACATGGCTGATTTTGTTCTTGATCATCTTGGATGCAATCTCGGAAATCGGGTCGTTCTTGTTTGCTCGTATGACATTGGTCACCATGATCTCCTTGACCGCGACTGGCGGAAGGTCGACCTTGGTCGTGGAATAGTACAAACGAATCGTGTCGCGGATTCCTTCCCAAGTCCAATCATCCTCATCGCCACCCATTCCCATGTTGGTCTGAGAGACGCTCTCCTTGATGTGACTGAGTTTGAACAAATCGCCTTCGCTGACAATTCCGGCAAGCTCGCACTCCTTGTTAAGGATAGGGAGTGCGGTCTCATTGGTGACATTGATGATCTCCATGATGATGGTGATTGGTGTCTCTTGATACACTGGTACAAGGTTTTTTGTGAAGTAATGATCGATCACGTCACGGCGTTTGTCTGTGATAAGCCTCAGGATATCAGTAGGACTTATGATCCCGATGAGGTTCTTCCTCTTATCGATGACAGGCAGGCCATGGATGCGGTTTTCGTATAAAAGTTTCGCGGCAAGGTCCACACTGTCGTCCTTGGTCACCGTGATGGGGTTCATACTCATGATTAACGCAATCTGCTCCTCGTCAGTATTTTTGAAAATATCGGTGCGTGTCAAAACCCCGGCAAGCTTTTTCGTGTCTTTCTTAAGAATAGGCATCCCGGAGACATTGTGCTTCGCAAGTACTTTTAAGGCTTCCCGTATGGTCCCTGGGACGTACCCGACAACGAGTTCTTTTGACATTACTTCTTCAACTTTCATCATGCGGCCCTTCAACTCCCTATGCTAGGAAACATAGACCGGTTTTAAGGATTCGGTCTCCAAGACAACAAAGTGTTTTAAGAGGTTGAGACCCTGAATGCCATCTTCTAAATTTAAAGCTTTCCTTGGAGTGAACGTGACCATGGTAAGCAGCTCTTCCATTGAGAAGAGGTTTGTGGTGCGTAGAAGTCGTACTTCTTCTAGAATGTTAGCGGTGTTAATCATCGCGTTATCTGTCCCAAGCAGGAGGGTCAGACGATGTTTTTTCATGAACTCGAAGTTCGTCTTAAGCTGGTAGAACGCATACGACCGCGGACAGAGGACAACAGGGATTTGTTCTTGTTTCACTCGTACTAAATCGGCTTCTGACGCTGCAATCATATGCACAAGTACGTCGGGTCTCAGGTCGAGGATTGCATCGATGTCCTCTCTGGTTGTCTCACTTGCATGCAGGGCGAACACCTTTCGTTGCGCTTTCGTCTGCCGTGCGATCCTCTCAAGGTCGTCGTAATGCCAGTCACTGATGCCACTCACTCCGATGCCGCTCGAACTCTGCAATAGTTGATGTATCTCTTCTTTGTTGTAGGTCATGGTGGCAGGACGCGAAAAAATCAACGGTTGGATTTGCCGATTACGTAGGGCAGTCCTGAGCTGAAGCACCCCGGCAACGCCACCTTCGCGGAAATCACAGAAATGCGAGGTGCCGACTGCGGTCATTTCCTGGAGTGCGACCCGCATCCCTTTGACGATTTCTTCCTCGGTCGCCTCACCTAACAGCTTGTGCTTCAGGCCATCGGGTGGAGCAACCAATGCTTTCACATCGCGAGGAAGTGTGAGATGTTTTGTCCTGATGAACGAATCGCCGATATGGGTATGCGCGTTGATGAAGGTAGGGGTAATAACGCCTCGAACGAACGGTGCTTTCGGGGCTTTGCCACTCCCTATCTCAAGTCCTGTGTGTTGGTCAAAGCTAAGGTACCCAGTGATGAATCCCTCCTCAGTAAGAATCTCTCCTTCCGCGTATCTCATGGGTACCCCAAACGAACCATGTGTTTTTATACCCTTTTTCTGTCAGCCATCACCAGTCTAGTGAAAGATAGAAATATTTTTGAATACAGACTCTGATGGCTGCTTCTCCAACACACCAAGAATCGCGAAGAATACTGCGCATGAGAAGGAAGCTATGATATTAGACAGTCAAACGATCGCCTCCGTCGATAAGTCCTATATGCTTGACGGGCTCGGTCGATTCTCTGAGCAAATCAAGGAAGCGCTTGCCATCGCGGAATCGGCTGAGCGGGTGAGCTATCTAAAAATCGATAATGTGATCGTGACGGGGGTTGGGGCCTCGGCGATCTCAGGGGACATCATGGCAAGTCTCTTTCGAGACAAGCTTGACGTGCCAATCTTCGTCAACAGGGAGTATGACCTTCCGAAATGGGCGAACAAGGATACGCTGATCCTGTGTCTGAGCTACTCAGGCAACACAGATGAGACGCTCAGCGCGTTTAAAATCGCCTTTCAGAAGAAATGCAAGATCATCTGCATTTCAACAGGGGGGAGGTTGAAAGAATTAGCGGAAAAACGTGAGGTGCCGTTCATCACGATTCCTCCTGGTATTCAACCGCGTGCCGCCACCGCATATCTCCTATTTCCATCTATCGTGTTTTTGAAGCGCCTCGGGCTGTTAAAAACCGCAGTCGAGGCGGACATAGAGGAGACCATCCAAGTCACCCGGGAGTTTCTCACTTCGATTAATGTGGAAACTCCTACGGAGGTCAACCCCTCGAAACAGCTCGCAACCACCATCCACACCACGATCCCGCAGGTCTATGGATGGGGTATCTATGCACCCATCGCGAGGCGCTGGCGTCACCAGTTCAACGAGAACAGCAAGGTGATTGCACGATCAGATATCCTTCCTGACTGTAACCATAATGATATTGTCGGATGGACCGCGAACCCTGAGATCTCCAAGCAGTGCAGCTGCATCCTCTTCCGTGATAGGGATGAGGAGACCTTGGACATGGCGACCCGGTTGAACTTCATGAAGGCATTGTTCCACAACACCGCAGGCCATGTGGTCGAAGTGACACCGAAAGGGAAAAGTCAGCTTGCGAAGACGATGTCCCTCATGTGCCTTGGTGATTTCACCAGCTGTTACCTTGCGGTGCTTCGTGGCGTCGATCCGACACCCATTGACATCATCACCGAGTTGAAACAACGGCTTGCAGAAAAATAGAAACATGAACCTTTTTACTTTCTTCAAAAACCATAAATATGTATTACCGGTTCATTGCATCAAGCACTCGACATAAGGTGATGAGGATCACGATAATCCAAGGAAAGAGACATTGTTGCATTGGTTACTTTATTACACTTCTGTTGTTTAGCGTTCTGTTGATCCCTTGCTTTATCGCACAGCCTCCATCGCAACTTCTCATCGGGGTATATGATTCTGATACATGGGATTCCCTGCAAAACAATACAGTCTTTGAAGGGAAATCATACAATATAGCAATCGAGACGAATGATAGTATTGCGTTTGTCGTGAACGTGACCATTAAAATTTCGTACGAACCAAGCTTCAACGTCACCTCCTCGAACGAAACACCATTTATCACGATTGAGGCACCATTCTGGAACGACTTCCGGACGTTTGTTATTAATGCGACAAAACCAGGGTATCAATCAGCAGAACTTCGCCTTAACGTCATTAAGGGAGCATTGTCCATACATACAGAAAGTAGTGTGAAAGAGAACCAGGAATTCCAGGTAATCGTACAGGACCAGGATAGCCAACCCGTTGAGGGTGCGCTTGTTTTTTTTAACCCTGATGGATCAACAGTCAGTACCGTCAGTACCGATACACAAGGCATAGCATACCTCACCGCTCCTACGGTCGCAGACAATAAAAACCTTGTTCTTAAAACCATAAAAGAAGGATACACCAACTCGTCAGCGAGCATCCTTGTCGAGAATGTGGCGGATGTACCTGTGCTCGGGGACGTTCCTTTTATTCAGGTGATCCCGATTCTGTTCGCAGCTGTCGCTGTCATCTTTGCCATCGTCTACGTTCGTTGGAGAAAGCGAAAGCAGCGAGACCTGCCGCTTCCCTCCGGAGATCAACACGCAGTCATACATGAGGAATCAGGAAAAAACAAGTCTCTTTCCTTGGCGAAAGGCTGGGACACAACCGCATCCTCCAGACGCGGAGAACAAGGGGCGATGATATTCTCTTCGTCTGACTCGAAAGTCGAGGAGATCAGGCTCCCACTCCAGGAAAAAAAGAAAGAAACCACAGTGATTTCAGCCGATCCGCCATCAGACGTACCCCATTCTCGGTCAAACAAAGAGGAGGACGAATGGTTCAAAGGAGAAGAGTACATGCGGTACAAACTAGATGAAATGACAGGGACCATCGATCGAAAACATGAGGGGAAATGGTTCGAGGGTGAACGCAATATCGAATCGAAGGTCGATGAGGCACTGAAAAAACAGTCAAAAAAGAAAAAAACCAACAACGACTTCAAGTAGGATCTCCTTTTATCTTGCCATGCTTCTTATGAACTCCACCGTATGATTTTTGTAGACCTCCCGTGTTTTAACCCTCACAGCAGGGTGAACCTCAAATGAAGGTACTCTTCGAACGTTCTAAAGAACACAGCGCACTGTCGCTTGCTGAACTGCTCGCCTGTCTTGACGTTGAGATAAAAACCTATACGATGCTGGATCAAAACGAGGACGTCCTCCTCATTGAGACGAAATCGAACGAACAGAATCTCGGGGTTCTCGCAGGACGACTCGCGTTCACCTTTGTGATTGATGAGTTGCTCTTCTCCTGCCCTGCCGCGCTTACCGCACTCATAGAACAGGCGGCTCGTAATCCCGTTCTGCAAGAGGGAACAATAGCGATTCGTTGTAAGAACCGAGGGTCATCCCTTGATTCAGCTCAGGTCATTGACTGCCTAGGCGATGTTTACACGAAACAGAGAGTTGTTGATTTGGCCCACCCTGCTGTTGAGGTGCGTGCTGTCATCACCGCGAACACTACATATGTCGGTGTGAAAAAAGAAGAGATCAACACCAGTCATTTCCAACAACGACGAGGTCATCTCCGTCCGTTCCTATCGCCTGTTACCATGCATCCGAAGATTGCACGTGCCCTTGTGAACCTCGCATGTCTCAAAAAGAACGACGTGGTCCTTGATCCTTTCTGTGGCACAGGAGGCATCCTCATCGAGGCAGGTTTGATTGGGATGCGAATTATCGGCAGCGACGTGGAACAAAAAATGATCGAGGGGTGTCGAAGCAATCTGAGATTTTATCAGCTAAAGGACTATGCATTATATCGTACAGACATCGGTGATATCGTGAAGCATGTCTCCTCCGTTGATGCAGTAGTTACTGATTTCCCCTACGCCAAAGCGACCACGACAAGGGGGGAAGAGCCACGCTTGCTCTATGACCGGGGATTTGCCGTCATCTCACGGGTTCTCCGAAGAGATGGACGAGCCGTCGTTGGTCTCGCAAACGAAGAGATGATCTCTCTCGGAGAGAAGCATATGAAACTCCTGAACGTCTATCCGATTCGAGCGCATCGAAGCCTCACCCGCTTTTTTGCAGTATATCAGAAAAAATCATGTTGAACAGAATACGACAGTTCTTCTATCTGATTTTACGAGGAAGCCACTCACCATTAGATTACCAGAAAGGCCATAAAAAGCTATATATAAGATAGAGTCCTATAATAAACAGGGTAGCTTCTCTGATGAAAAAAGGATTGGCATTGGCGATTCTTCTACAGTTCGTCATTTCAGTGTGGTTACCCTTACAAGGTTCAGCGTCAGAGAACAATGATTCCGTTACTCATCCTTTCAGCACGGTATTATACGTTGGGGGTGACGGCCCCAATAATTATTCACAGATCCAGGATGCGGTGGACCATGCTTTTGATGGAGACACTGTGTTCGTCTTTTCGAAGTCATCCCCCTACTTAGAGCATGTGATAGTGGACAGGTCTATTCTGCTCATTGGTGAAAATCGATCGACGACCATAATTGATGGTGGTGGTTTCGGAGACGTAGTGCTCCTCCGAGCTGACACGGTAACCGTCACTGGTTTCACTGTTCAACATGGTGGGGATTTGCCCAAGGTGAACGCGGGGATAGAAGCACGGGCAAATAGAAGCGACATCCACGGGAACATCATGTTTCAAAACGGGAGGTATGGTGTGGGGGTCCTCCTGAACCACTCTTCGGAAGCTCATGTCTACGACAACATTATCGTGGAGAACGGCAACGAAGGCGTATTCATCGGCAGTTCAACGAACGCGATCGTGGAACATAATACAATGACGCACAATGGTCACTGCGGTGTCGTCATCTCCAAGTCCATGATGAGCACCGTCGTCAACAATACGATGACCGATAATTACGCTGGGGTGAGCCTCTGGCCTGGTGCGACCCATAATGAGATCGCAAGAAACGTTATCTACGACCAGGACTACAGTGGGATTGGTATTTGGTGGGGAGCTGACGACAACTTCCTTCATGACAACCTTCTTTTGAATAACTCCTTGTATGGAATCCTTATCACCAAAGCAAATCGTACCGTTATCACATATAACACTATAAAGAGAAGCAATGAGGGCATTCGCCTTTCAATGGCAAATATGAGTCTCTTTCAGTGGAATAATTTCGTAGAGAATAACCGGAGTGCGTTTTTTGAGAATTCCTCCTTGAATCGATGGAAGCAGAACTACTGGGACGATCATGTAGGCGTATGGCCGGAATGCATCCATGGCCTCATGAGGATCCCTTGGAACAAGGTCGTGGTGGTACCCTGGTTGAATCTAGATTGGCGACCCGCGAAACAGCCCTATACTATTGGTAAGGGAGATGGATCGAAGGATGTATGAGAGTCCTAAGAGATCAACCGCCGTACTAGTGATCTTTCTTTTCTTGTTGATGGTGAGCCCTGTCTTGGGGTTCTCAAAGAAGCAGGACGTTCCTGTCATGCCTCAAGGCGGGATGCTCGGAACGACGCTTTATGTTGGGGGCGCTGGACCAGATAATTACTCCAGGATTCAAGATGCTATAAATAACGCGACCCCGGGGGACACCATCTTTGTGTATCATGGGTTGTATCAAGAGAACGTCTGCATCGACCGAGCGGTGACGCTACAGGGGGAGAACAGGGATGATACCATCATCGATGGGGGGAAATTGGGAACGGTCGTTGACATTACCGCAAGCAACGTGATTATCCAGGGGTTCACCATCCAGCACTCAAAGAGTGGCATCAGCTACGCAGGGATCGACATCTCCACAGCAAGCAACGTACTGATCACGAACAACACCCTCCGTGATAACGAAGGCTTGGGAGTTTCGATTCAGGGTTTGGGCACAACAGGTACCATGATTGCAGCAAATAAGATCTTGAACAACAGCTACGGGATATTCCTCCAAGAGGCGCCTCGGACGGAGGTCATAGGAAACACGATCGTCGGGAACGGGGAGGGGGCCTATCTTGTGGGCATGAGGTCATCGGTCATAAAAAACAATGTAATGAGCGCTTGTACAGGACTCGGACTTCATCTTGAAAGCTCATACGGGCTGACCATCGATGGGAACACTTTTTCGGATAATAAGAATGGGATGTATGTTTTCAACACCTCCGGATGCAATGTCACAGGGAATATCGTGTACAGGAATCGATGGTACGGGATATGGCTAAAGGATTCTTCGGACAACGTCATCGAGCACAACAATATATCCAGCAATGTCGACCTTGGGGTGTACTTGGACACCTCCGATGACAACACAATTCTGTCCAATGTAATAATTGACAACGATAATGGCATCTATGTCAGAGATTCCTCTGGGAATGTGATTTCGAACAACCACCTGAGAAGTGATAAATACAACGCGAATTTCGTCACCCATACCTTACTTCATTTTCATAACACCTGGCGGTCGAACTACTGGGAACGACCACGAATCATACCATACCTTATCATGGGATCATTTAAGATCAACACCACACCCTATGCTTTGGTTGCGGTCGACTGGACCCCGCTCCGTCATCCTCCCGTATTTACCTTCAAGGCAGCATGTCCATATCGCGGAGCTATCTGGTATGTTGGGGGAAATGGTCCGAACAACTTCAGCTCCATCCAAGACGCAATCGATCATGCCGCAGCAAACGACACCGTGTATGTGTTCAATGGAACCTATGATGAAGCTTTCTCGGTCAACAAACCGCTTTATATCATAGGTGAAAATAAAACAGCGACCATCCTCGACGGCGACGGAATCAAAGACCTCGTCACCATTATCGCAGATTATGTCACCATCAGCGGCTTTACCATCCAGAACAGTCATTTCGACATCCTCATCAATCATTCATCTTATGAGACTATATCTGATAACATCATCCTCAGCGGCTTACATGGTGTCTCGGTGCAGAACGGCTGTCATTCCCTAACGATAACGAGAAATTCATTGCAGGACAACGTCTATGGGGTACGATTGTATTCAAGCACTGAGGTGACGGTTTCTCTAAATGCGTTCCACAACTTCAAAGAAAACGCCTTCTTTTATGGGACGACCATTATGCAAGCGCGGAATCATTGGGAGAGTAACTACTGGGATACGCCGCGACACCTACCCTACGCGGTCCATGGCAGAATACGTCCTGGAAGCTACTCCTTCCTTTGGGTAAATTTCGATTGGTCTCCCTTACAATCCTCCCCGGTTTAAATCCCAGGAGGGATACCTATAAATATGAAAAAGAACATTTGCTTTGTACATTCGGGGGAAAAAAGATGAAAACAAACACCAATAGTACAATAATTGGGGCTGGAGTTGTATTCCTGCTAATCGTATCGACCATTGGACCGGTCTGCGGATATCAACAGAAGAATAACCCTCAACCAGTAGGAGTCATGACATTTGATCCGACATCTCATGATTTTGGGAATATGTCAGAGGGGCAGATTGGTACCACAGTTTTCCAAATCTGGAAGACCGGAGGGTGCTGCGAGGTCACGTTCCAATTGACCTGTGATTCTCCTTGGATCACGGTGTTTCCCACAAGCGGAGTGTCAAATGGTGAGAAGATCAACATCACGGTCACGGTGAATACCACCGGGTTAGAGCAAGGGCCTTATGCTGGTAACGTCCTTATCACCAGTGACGGTGGGGATGGCGTTTTCAATGTCAATGTGAACATCGTTTCCTATAATTCACCCTGGTTGTCAATTAACCCGACTGATTACTATTATGGGATTGTCCCAAAAGATTCCACGAAGAGTACGACGTTAGATATCTGGAACAGCGGAAAAGGAACGCTTACCTATACTGTCTCCTGTCCAGATTCCTGGGTTGAGGTTGCCCCACAGAGCGGTTCATCGACTGGCGAGCATCACACCGTAACGGTCACGATTAATACGAACGGGTTGATACAGGGTGATACCCATGAATCAAATGTCTACATCGATTCCAACGGCGGTAACAAGGTCTTTTTCATTTGGTTCATTATTGGAACCGCACCGAATATCGGCATTGTATCGGTCACCGGGGGATTGTTTAGAATAAATGCAGTGATCATAAACGGGGGAACAGCGGATGCTGTGGGCGTTGATTGGAAGATATCTGTCGGCGGTAATGGCCTTGTCCTCTTAGGTAAAGAGTCGAAAGGTACCCTTGATAATGTACCCATGGGTGAAGAACGCACCATCACCTCCGGGTTAATCCTCGGTTTTGGTAAAGTCGTGGTGCAAGTCACCGCCCAGAATTCTGAGACAAAAGCTGCTGAGCTGGCGAGAAACGCACACTTGATTATGGTCTATATAAGGATGTAAACGCATAATTTCTTTCCACTCTCTTTTTTCTTTTCCCCTTTTTCCCTGTTGGTAACCAAAAGCTTTTAGCCCCTGCTTCTATCCGGTGACTGCATGACACAACTTAGCCTAGTCTTTCTCGGGACCGGCGGAAGCTGGCCGACCGTGAAGCGCAACGTCCCTTCCCTAGCCGTGAAGCGGGGCAGCGAAATCCTTCTGTTCGACTGCGGGGAAGGAACCCAGAGGCAACTTCAGAAATCAACGCTGAGCTACATGCAGATTACTAAGATCTTCATCACTCATTTCCATGGAGACCATTTCCTGGGCCTGCCAGGCCTCATCCAGACCATGCAGCTCAATGACCGGGACACACCCCTGCACCTCTATGGCCCCCGAGGTATGGAAAAGCTCACCGGGCAGCTTTTGACTCTTGGCTATTTCAGGCCATCATTTGAGATCGTCCCGCACGAGGTGACTGCCGGCGAAGAGCTCACCTTCGAGGGGTACGTGATCAGGGCGTTGAAGGCACGACATACCGTCCCTGCTCTCTCATACTGCTTAGAGGAACGAAATCGACCTGGGAAATTCAACAAGGCGAAAGCACTCGAGCTAGGTATCCCTGAAGGACCCCTATTTAACAAGCTGCAAAAAGGACATACAATCACCCTGAATAACGGAGAAAAAATATCCCCTGACGTTATCCTGGGGCCTGCGAGGAAAGGGAGGAAAATCGTCGTTTCTGGTGATACGGTTCCATTCGAGGAAATGGTCGAGTTCGCACGCCATGCCGACGCACTTGTCCATGAAGCGACCTTCGATTCCACACTCAAGGACCTGTCGCAGGAGTACGGTCATACGACCGCGCTACAAGCTGCACACATCGCGAAGGAAGCCGAGGTGGAGAGATTGTGGCTCATCCACATCAGCCCCCGATATCTTGATCATCGTATCCTGGAGAATGATGCACGCACCGTCTTTCCCCATTCCTACGTCCCTAAGGATTTTCAAGAGATCGAAATAAAGCTTAAGAAATAGAAAAAAAGATAGCGTCTTCTCCCTCAGTTTTATTCATCGTGCGGTCGTGCAAAAAACGTGGTCGCTATTTCGTACAAATCCATGTCGACGGTCCGAAGCTTTGTTACTGATTCGTTCAGATCAACAGGCACGATTTTGTATCCCCGGAGTGCAACCATTTTCCCGAAATGTCCTGCTTTCACTAGGTCGACAGCGGCAACGCCATAGCGTGTCGCAAGCACCCGGTCATACGCGGTCGGCGAACCGCCACGCTGGACGTGACCAAGCACCGTGAACCGGGTTTCGACACCAAGTCGCTTTTCGATTTCTTTCGCAAGGAGCTGACCGATACCGCCGAGTCTGACATGCCCGAACTCGTCTTTCTCCTGTGAAAGAGTCTGAAAATGCTGGGTCTCTTTCGGTATAGCTCCCTCGGATACCACAACGATGCTGAACTTCTTTCCCGTCTCGTGGCGAGCTTTAAGATTTCTGCAGACTGCCTCAATGTCAAAGGGCTTCTCGGGGATGAGAATCTCGTCAGCGCCCCCTGCGATACCTGAGACGGTTGCTATCCATCCTGCATGTCGTCCCATAACCTCGAGCACCATGATGCGATGATGTGACTCTGCGGTGGTATGGAGCCGGTCAATCGCATCGGTGACTATAGAGACCGCGGTATCAAATCCAAAAGTGTAATCAGTCCCGCAGAT
>DATKKD010000148.1:0-19728 GCA_035543435.1 Thermoplasmatota archaeon | reverse complement strand
CCTATGATTCCTAACAGCCTACTTGATGACAGTTCCATGTTCCTTTCACCTCACTCCTCAACTAAATTGGTTGGGTAAGTGATATTGTTCAGCCTCATAAACATTACGATGTCGGTTTTGTGCAGGGAAATGCTATCAGTTTTCACAAAAATCTAGGTCTTTCGCGAATCCTTTATATGGTCGCACGCCCGCGTTCATCAGCAAAAAAATTGGGAATCATTTGGAAGGAATTGGCATGAAATTGTAAAAAATCAATATAACCACACGCTGACATCAAGAGCATGGAAAGCAAAAAAGAGGCGACAACCATGAAAAACACACACAAAAAATTGGTCGGCGGGCTACTCATCTGCGTGCTCCTCACGTCCATCGCAGCGGCCTTTGCCACCGCGCAGAACGACACCACTACAACGACCACCGACAGCCAGCCCCCACAGCTACCATTCGGGGGCAGGCCGGTCGGTAACGCGACAGGGAATATGACTACCGGTGCATGCCCACCCATGCCAATGGGCTTTATGATCGGACCGTACAGCTCCCTATTGACCGACGAACAACGGATTGAACTCGAGGACCTCATGACAAGCCTCCGAGAACAAAACGCCACACCCGATGAAATGAGGACAGCGATCCAGGAGAAACTCGACGAGTTCGGCGTGCTGGATACACAGCTAGACAACGAAATCAACCAGACCGAGCAGCGAGTCACCATACTCACCAGAGAGAAAGAACTGAGAGACGAGGGATACAGCTGGGACGAGATTACGAAGACCATCGCAGACGAATTCGGCTCCGAGAACGCCACTGGTATCGGCTGGGACATGATGTGTGGCCACGAGTTCGGACAGGGATCACATGGAGCTCCACTACAGGGGCCTATGGAGAGCGATAACACCACGACCTAATCTCTCCTCCCCTGATGAACGATGAGTAGGGAAAAAGATCATTCCCCTTTTTCTCTTCTTTTTTTATCCTCAACCATGTTCATCGTTGAACGGTAAAACCAGACAAAGAAAAGCCGTTATCAATTGTGAAAAAAACTGAGTCAATTGAAGAGTTTGGATTTATTGTATGAAAAAAAGTGGGGGACTAGATTGTCCCTAGTAATCCCAAAATGCCAACGATAATGGCGATAATCCCGATGATCGTCTGGAACGATCCGAGCCATTTCGCGAGTTTCTCCAAGTATTTCCCCATCGCAGGTATCAGGTGTAGGAGCCCGACGATAAGGATAAGACCCGCGATGATTGCGATGATGCTTTGAAGGGGCGACCACCAGACGATTGCGACAACAATCGCAATGATCCCGATGATGGTCTGAAATCCACCAAGCCATTTGGCTAATTTAGCCAGGTATTTTCCCATAGCTGGTATTGCTTTCAATATTCCCATGCAGAGGATTAACCCTGCAATGATGTTCATGATTGCTACAATGTCCATAAAATCCCTCACCTCTTCGAAACAGATATAGTTTTTAGGCGGTATTAAATATTTTTCTTATGTAAAAAGGAAAAATAAGGTTGTACACGAAGGTTCATATATTTACTGAGAGTTCCAGTTGAATGATACGCATGGAGAAGAAGAAGCTCGGGAGTAAACCGATGATTTATCCAATGCCGGTAACCCTGGTCGGTGCTGATGTCGAAGGGAAACCAAACTTTATGACAATCGCCTTCATCAACATCATTAATATGAATCCGGCGATGGTGGCGATGGGAGCAAGTCCATCACATCACACGTGTAAAGGTATCAGAGAAAATAAGACATTTTCAATCAATCTTCCTTCAAAGGACATGCTTGAGGTAACCGATTACGTCGGTCTGACCTCGGGAGCTAAAAAGAATAAAGCAGGGTTGTTTTCGATATTTAGAGGCATCACGAAAACAGCGCCGATGATTGAGGAATGCCCATTGAACCTTGAGTGCAAACTCCTTCAGAGACTCTCGCTCGGTGGGACGGATGACCTCTACATCGGTGAGGTTGTAGAGACCTACTGCGAGCCGAAGTTTCTCACCAATGGCAAACCAGATATCAAGAAGATGGGGACCTTTGTCTTTTCGATGAACGACAACAGGTACTTTTCTCTTGGCCAACTGATTGGGAACGCATGGAGCACCGGGAAAACATTCATAACAAAATGATGAGCGACGTTATCTATAAAGCTATTTTTAATACTCCAACATCATAGCATGCTTATGCAATATTACAACGAAGAGAAAATGCACACCCTCCGGGGGCAACTTGAAAAGGAGATACTGAGCTGGCCCGATGTCAATACCAAAAAAATGTACGGGTGCCCCTGTTATAAACATGGGGAGAAACTCTTTGCGTTCCTAGTGACAGACGGCGTCGTGCTCATCAAAATGACTGATGCGGACAAAGCCGCAGTCTCCAAAGACTTTGAGGTCAAACCCTTCCAGGCAGGGGCAAAACGTATCATGTACCGCTGGCCGCAAATTCGTCTGAAAACTTTCTCTGACTTACAGAAACTATTACCCTTCATCAAGAAAAGCTACGTTCTCTCTCAGAGCTAATACAAATTTTTACCATGCTCCTACGGAGTCTCATTTGAGACGGTTAGTTCAAAAATCACGGGCCTAATACCATCAGTGCAGCAGGCAATCATCGTATTCTTATTTTTCATCCAATTCTCGAAAATCCCGTCAGTGAACTGTCCACCCGTGAGGAACGACGCGATGTACGCGTGCAAATCATTCCATGCCCAGTCGCAGAACCCGTCTGGTTTCTCGTACGTGGTCTCAAACGTTTGACCTTCAGAAAAGCAGGGACATTTTTCGATGGGAGTCTTGACGTACGGTTGGAACTCTTTTAGGACAAGCGTCTTAAGAACCTTGATGCGTATCTTTTTCATTGGGACATCTCCAAATCTTGCTCTAGTTCCTACATAAATAAGATATCAATATAAGAGGATTTTCGTATAAAATCAAGCCATACAATCACCATGAGGGTGAGAGGTAAAGATCAGTAGAAATAACGGATGCATTATGAGACGAAGGATGTGATTACCCGTGAATCAGATGCTAAAGGCAATGCAAACTCGACAGTCAGCTCGAGGACAATTCGATGTTCATCTGCAGGTGAAGCGAGAAGCCATTGGTCAAATTCTAGAGGCTGCACGGTGGGCACCGACCGCGCATAACATGCAGAACTACGAGATCATCGTCGTGGACGACAAGAGCGTCCTTCGAAAGCTTGGGGACCTCACGGCACCTGTCTCCAAGGCGTTCATCCGAGAGAATCACGCTTTATTATCATTCTCCGCTGAGGAACTCAAGCGGAGGAAGGTCGGAATACTGGGGACGTGGTTCCCGAGGTTCATGCGTGATCTATCTGTTAAGCCGAAACCCGGGGAGCTGACAAGTTCGAGTCAGGGGGACATGGTGAAAAAAAACCCGGTGCTGCTCGTCGTGGTGTACGATCCTTCGAAGCGGGCGCCCGCCTCCAATGGAGACACGCTTGGGTTCATGAGCCTGGGGTGTGTCATGGAGAACATGTGGCTCATGGCACAGTCCTTGGGAATCAGTGTTCATATCGTCAGTTCATTCAACGACGGGTCAATGGAAACACGTGCGAAAAAAATCCTGGGAATTCCGAAGAATTTGAAGATTGCGTTCACGATGAGGCTCGGGTATTCGGCTGAGCCTGAGAGGTATTTGCGTGTGCGTCGTAACGTGAAGGATTTCACGTCCTATAATAAATATGGAGCATCATGGAGGCGATGAAGGGATGAAGACGAGTGGGAACACAGTGTTGATTACGGGCGGCGGGACAGGGATCGGGTTCGCGCTTGCCGAGGCGTTGGTGAAGGCGGACAACGAAGTGATCATCTGTGGGAGACGTGAGGCGAAACTTAAGGAGGCGAAGAAACAATTACCACAGCTGCATTTCAAAATCTGCGACGTGGCCGATGAACGGCAGCGGAGAGCATTGGTCTCGTGGATGTCGAAGAATTTCACGGGCATGAATGTACTCATCAACAACGCTGGCATCCAGCGAATGACCGATTTCACATCAGGGAGAAGCAACCGGAATGTTGGAGGAGACGAGGTTGACATCAACCTGAAGGCACCCGTCGCTCTCTGCGAACTGTTCATCCCGATGCTCATGAAACACAAGCAGTCCGCGATCGTGAACGTGTCGTCAGGGCTGGGTTTCTGCCCGATCGCGGTGATGCCGGTGTACTGTGCGACGAAGGCCGCACTGCATTCGTTCACGGTATCTCTACGGTTCCAGCTGCGGAACACCTCGGTTAAGGTGTTTGAGATCATACCACCGATGGTTGACACGGAACTGGACAAGGGTGGCCGGGATGAACGGGACCAGGAGGAGCGTGGCATCCCGCCATCGGAGGTCGCAGTTGCGGCGATGAAAGGGTTTGCGAGGGACGAGTTCGAAATCGCGGTCGGGGAGGCACAAGGCATAAAAAAAGGGGCCCTGAAGAACCCAGAGGAATTGTTCCGACACTTGAATGAATGGTAAAAATATCGGAGGCGCGAGACGACAGAAATTTACTATGTAAGACCTCACAAATTTTTTAAGAACAAATCAGATAAGCAAACCACGAGAGACAATGGATACAACTGACATGACGCTCGTCCTGATGCTCCTGGCGAACTCCCGCATCTCGTACGCGAAGCTCGCTGAGAATCTTCATTTCTCCGTCAACGCTGTCCACAAACGCATCCAGCTGCTTCTCGAAACCGGCGTCATTAAAAAATTCACTGCGAAAGTCAGCCTGGGGGCTGTTAAAGCCATCGTCGTGTACATCTCCGGTGTCTCGCGGCTTCCCTCGCTTCAGGAAGTTCCGGAGAAGCTCAAGAAGCAGGGCTCCGTTTACTGGCTCGCCATAGGCGGAGGAAAGTACCTGTATATCGGCGCGTACCTCAAGACCATCAACGACCTTCCGACCCTGCTCGAGTTCGTGAAAACCAACGCAGGAGTGATGGAGCCGACCGCAGGCATCATGGCGGTCCCGCCGTTGGCATCAACAACCAAACCGATGGAAGAGCTCACCGACCTGGACCTGCGCATCATCCGTGCCCTCAAGGACGACGCCCGTAAACCGGTCGCGGACGTCGCGGAGGAACTGAAGATCTCCGCTAAAACAGTACGGCGCAGGCTCGACCGCATGATGAAGCATAACCTCATCGAACTGTCCATCGAATGGTACCCGGATAAATCCAACGACATCTTCACCCTCATCGATGTCCATCTGAAACCAGATACAAGGCTTAGTGTCGCTCCCACCATCATGCAGAAATACGCACCCAACATCCTGTTCTTCTGGGTCTTCGCGAACCTGCCCAACACCATCACGTTCGCGGTCTGGACGAACAACATGAATGAGCTACAGACCATCAGAGAACGACTTGAACAAGAAGACGGCATCGCCTCCATTGTCCCGAACATCCTGTACACCGGCTACCTCTTTGAGACGTGGCGTGATGCGCCTCTCCACTAGGAGAACCCTCCCCTTTCTTCAACCACCGGTGGTAAAAACAACCACCAAGAAGCCTCTTTTCTGTCCCGCTTCGACCACGACCGGTAAACGTACTCCTAAGACCCCCTGCTGATATACAAGGCACTCGTGATACGCATGAATGAATCGGCTTTGAACATTGACCATCTGACCAAGGACTACCAGGCAGTGAAAGCGCTCGAAGACCTCAGCCTCCGAGTACAGAAAGGCGAGCTTTTCGGTCTTCTTGGACCGAACGGCGCAGGGAAAACCACCGCGATCAACATCCTCTGCGGACTACTCAAACCCACCAGCGGCACCGCGAGCGTCTGCGGTCATGATGTCCAAAGGGAACAAGCAAAGATACGGAGGCTCATCGGTGTGTGTACCCAAGAGACTGCGGTGTACCCGTATCTCTCAGGTGCCGAGAACATCGAGCTTTTTGGTAACCTGTACGCCATGGATAAGGAGACCCTTGCGCGACGACGGACTATGCTGCTTGCCAAAATGGGCCTCAGCGAGGACGCAAAACGAAGGGCGGCAAAGTACAGTGGTGGTATGAAACGACGTCTTAGTGTCATCCTCGCCCTCATCCATGATCCGGATATCGCATTCCTTGATGAGCCGACGGTTGCGATGGACCCGCAGTCACGTCACGCGGTTTGGGATTTCCTCAAAGAGCTCAGGAAACAAGGGAAGACCATCGTCCTTACCACCCACTACATGGAAGAAGCAGAAGCACTGTGTGACCGGGTCGGTATCATTGACCACGGTAAACTCATCGCCCTTGGTACACCAAAGGAACTGACATCAAAATACAAGGCGCGAGATCTCGAGGACGTCTTTATTCAGCTCACAGGAAGAAAGATACGGGAGGAGATATAAATGAAACTGCAACGCATCAAAGCCCTTGCAACAAAAGAAATCAAAAAAACGGTACGCGAGCCAGCGGTCCTGTTCATGATCTTCTTGTTCCCGGTCGTCTTCGTCTTTGCGTTCGGAGCGTCCTTCGGAGGCGCTGGGGGACAACCGACCTATACCATTGGTGTCGTCAATCTTGACCACCCCGGCTTTGTGAACGCATCGCAGATTCTGTTGACGGCTCTCACCGAAACCAAAATTTTGAATCTTCACATGTACGGCGACAACCAGACCGCACAAAACGAGCTTACTCAAGGGAAAATCCAGGCTGTGATACTGATCCCCGTTGATTTCAGCAGCAGCTATCAGTCTTATCAGACAGCACCGAACAATCCGGAGGACTGGACAAACACTACAATCTCATTGTACCTCGACAGAGGCTCCGTCGTCGCAACCCAGGCGATTCCGCCCATCGTCCAACAAGTTCTTACCACCATTGCAGACCATCATGTGTTCACCAGTCCGTTCCGTTTGGAAACGGCATCGCTCGTCCAAGTAAAGGCACCGTCCGCGCTCACTTACCTTGCCCCTGGGATGTTCACGTTCGCTTCTATCTTCCTCATCATGATGGTCGCGCAGTCATTCGCCACGGATCGCGAGAACGGCATGATGAAACGTATTCGAACTACTCCCACGACTCCGACCGAGTTCATGACCAGTCAGGTCGTCTCGTATCTCGTCATCGGACTCATCCAGGCAGTCATCGTTTTCCTGATGGTGTACTTCATGGGGTTTAGACCCGCGGTGGGGATGACGGCGTATGCATTCGCATTCATTGTTGTCCTCGTATTCACGCTCTCAAATATCGGTTTTGGCCTGATCACTGCAACCATCGCACGGTCCCCTGGCGCGGCCACCGGGCTTTCCTTCTTGTTCGTACTTCCGCAGTTGTTCCTCGGCACCTTTGTCGGCGCATCCTTGTCTGCTGGTGCGCAAATAGCTGGCAGATTCGTGCCGAGCTTCTACGTTACCGACGCCCTCACCTCCGTGTTCCTCAGAGGCGCATCCTTAACAAGCACCACAGTGCTGGTTGATCTCGTGGTCGTGTCCATTTCCTGTCTTGCCATCCTTGCAGTGGGTATCCTGTTGTACGCGAAATATTATAAAATTTAGTTGACCAGGTGAAATCAGTGACTACCCAGATCCCAAGCATGAAGAAACTGATGAGCGAGATAAGGGACTCGAGGGACAAGGAAGCATTCCGGCAGTTGGAAAAAACACCTGGCTACAGAATAGGTATTGGTGTAAGACAGGAGGAGACAGGCGAAATGACATTTTATCTGGAATTACTCCTCAATCTCTCAAAAAAGACTGATGTAGTTAGTGTGCCTCGCCTCGAAAACATCGTACGCATCTTGAAGGCACTGCAGGCAAGGATTTACTCTCTCTCGTATCTCGACGGCACGAACTGCATAACCTGTGAGATCATCTTGCCATATCAGAAACTTTCGTCGGAATTTACGTTGGTGAAGTCTCTCATAAGAACATATATCTAGATTTTTTTTTATTTCTCGAATCGTCCCAGATGGCCCGCGTTATTGGTAATGAATGCATCTCCACAATGCCGTGCTAGTTAGGCTCTATAGCCTCCGATCTTCATGCTCGGATCGCCGAAGAGGACCCATTCTTCTACGTTTTTCGCGATAATCGCAGAACCGTCAACGGTGGAGTCGTTCCAGTTGATCGGGCATTCCTTGAGCACCTCGGTCACTGAATCACTCCAGGCGTCTCCGAGAATCTGGGTGTGGTTCTGACCGTACTCCGCGAAGAACTGCTTGTCCAACCATTCGATACCGCCAACGCCAAGGTTAATGTCAGGGGATTCATAGCTGAACGCGGTCGCACCGATGGTCGCGATGCTGCCGCCGTGCTTCTGAACTATGAGCGCCCAAGAGAGGCAGTACGGTGTCGGTATACCGCGCACCCATCTGCGGTTCCCAAGACTGACGTTGAACATGCTGTTGAAGCAGCCGCTGCCGGTGACGCACACCGGGAGTTTCCCTCGGTTGTGCAGGAAGGGGAGGTCGCGCTGGCGAAGCCCGTAGATCCAGGTGCTGTTGTCGTTGGGCGGATGTGTGGCCCAGAGTTTAGGGTTGCCGTGGCCTGAAAGGAAGAGGAAACCGCAGCCTTTATTGACCGCGGAAATAACAGACCAAGGGTTCTTCAGGGTATCGGTCGAGGTCCAGAGTTTCACCGGGGCGAACCCCGGCATCAGGTCGAGCGCTTGTTGCGTGTACATCTCGCCATCGTAATAGGGAGTCCGCCCCGGGTAGGTGTCACCACCTGCGACCACCATGGTGTTGAACCAGGCATCGTCAGAGGAGACTCTGTTCTCGTACCGGATGATTTTCTGCACGACGATTCGAACTTCCTGTTCGTTCAGGCAGGGGAGCCGACCAAGGCTCACGTCAGGGACAAGGTCGGGTCGGTCAGCTGCGGCTGACCCCTGCGCCCACTCACCGAACACACCGTTGTCGTTATCATCCCAGCTGGAGAACGACCCGTTCTGATTGTAGAGGTCAGCGAAATAGAGATCTGAGAGGAACTTCTCCTCCTGATACTGCTCATAGGGTCGGTCGAGATGGCTGTAGCGGACAGGGACCCACCATTGTTCCGAATGCCCCTGGTTCCTGCGGCCGCCGACGAGGAGCACGTAGCGTACGCCCCAGTCTTCAACTGCTGCCTTGATGAAGTACTTCACCTTCTCCGCGGCGTCTCTCCCCTGCCAGAACATGTGGGCGTACACCTGATTAATATCGACGAGCCGTGTCCGTATGCCAAGGCTGTTCTTATGATGCACAAGAGGAAGAAGTTCTCTATGGAATTCCCGGGGGGCGATAATGAGCAGATCGTAGGCGCCTTGTCCAAGGGTCTTAGGGCCTGACGGTAAATCCCTTGCGATCGTCGGATGGATGGCAGCCGCTGACCATGCAGGGAGCATCAGGGCAAGAATCATCATGAAACAGTAAGGTTTTTTGACAGACATTGCACTCGTAGTCCCGTTAGTAGATATAAAAATATTTGTTATTGAATTTAAATAGTTTACTGTAAAGAAAGAAGAGAGAATTGCGAACGAGTCCATAGTTATTGGTCGACGACTCTTGCACTTGAAGGAAAAGGAAAAAAAATGAAAGAAAAAAGAAGAATGGCTTACGAGTAGCCACCGATCTGCAGGGTCGGGTCCCCGAAGAGTACCCATTCCTGGACGCTCTTGGTATGACCAGCACCAAGATCGGTCATATCGAAGGTCTTGACGTAGGTTGCGAGGCACTGCTCGTAGGCCTGCCCAAGCACATGGTGGTCCAGGGCGCCGTACTGTCGGAAGAACTCGATGGTGAGCCACGAGTCACCGCCACCCGTGGTGAGCGCGATACCGGGCATCCCGTAACCAAGGCCGGTGTTCCCCATTGATGCGATCGAGCCGCCATGAGGATTTCGGATGAGCCTCCAGCTGAAACACTCTGGGACTGGGTATCCGGAGCACCACATGTGGATTTTCGGAAAGACGCGCGGGAGCTCGTAGTTCATGAGATCCAGCATTCCTAGGACCATCGAGACGTTGAACTGGCTGTTGTGGCACCCACCGATGACAGCGACTGGGAGTTTCTCCCCGTTGCTCAAGCTGTCAATCGGTAATATCGGTTTGGTCATAAACGGCGGCCAGGGTTTGACCGTGGTGACCTCCAATCCTGTGAGGCTTGCGTTCTGACGGTTCCCGGGGATCCCTGGGAGGTGGTCGGCCCAGACATTGGGGCTGCCGTGGCCGGAGATGAACACGAAGCCTGCGCCCTTGTTCCATTCGGAAATGAGGGAGTTCATTCCGGTGAACCTGCCGTTGGATGCCCAGACGATGTTGCGTGTGAAATTCTGCGGCATATAATATAAGGCGCCGCCGCGGCCGAGCAACGCCTTCTCACCGGTTGTGTACTCCCCCTCGTAGTACATCTCGGTGTTGTTGCGCCATGCCCGAAAGACGGTGCTGTGTGCGCTGTTGTTGATCCAGACATGGATGCTGCTGAGGTTGCCGTACGGCTCAGGGTCGTAGCTTTTTCCTCTGATGGTGAGCACACCGCTAACGTAGCTGACGTTCGCCCAATGGTAGAACTCGTTACAATAGGCGATGTTTTCGCCAGGGGTAAACGTGTAATCGGTGCTGCCGAGGGTATCGCCCTCGGAGACGGTGACGATCTCGGCGATGGGTTTCCCCGGGTACGAATGGATGAGCAGGTTATCATCATGACGGAAGGTAAGGACGGTAGTCTTGGTCTTGTCGACCGTGATATTGATGGTGTCAATCGGTCCATATACCCCGGCTGGGTTATGACTCTGCGCATAGATTGTGTACGCGCCGGTGGGAATCGTGTTCGTGTCCCAGGTGATGTTCAGATCCGTCTGATCGAGGAATCCGTCACCGCTCACCACTGTCATGTTGTAGAACCAGCCTGACGCTGCAGCGGTATCCTCATAGGTGTTGATCTTCTTGACCACGGTCCGAACCTCCGCGACGCTCGTGCACGGGAGCCTGCCGAGGTTGATATCCGGGTACAGGTCGATGCCGGTGTCATTCGCGATGCCGGGCCGGTTCCAGGCGGCGAAGATGCCGTCGCCGTTGGGGTCCCAGCTGGAGAACGAGCCGTTGGGCCCGTAGACGTCAGCGTAGTACAAGTCGCTGATGACACCCGGGTCAAAGATCGCTGACTCTGCGGAGAGCGGGAACTTCGGGTTGTCCCAGAGATTCGTGTACCGGACTGGGAGGTACCAGGACTTGCTGCCTTGGTTGGAGTCATCCTTAGGTTTCGAAAGCACCGTGTTCTTCAGCCCTCCGACGAGCAGGACGTACGTGATTCCCTGGGTTTCCATGGCGTCTTTGATGAAGTACTTGATCTGTTCTGGTTTGTCGCGACCAGGGTACGCCGCGTAAATGTCCTCGGTTGTCTTCAGATAGGTCTTATAGATTCCGCGGTTGTTCTTCGCATCGACGAGTGGTTGGAGTGCTTTTTCGAAGGCCTTGGGAGCGATGATGACGAAATCATAGGACGCCTTCGCCGGGAAGTAGGAATGGTCTGGTGGGGTATAGGTGACTGTCATGTCAGCATGGGCAGCAATGAGGAGTTCTCCTGTTGCCGGAGTGTACCGGATGGGATTGAACGTGACGGTGACGAAGGTCACATGCTGGTTGTTCTCGTTGATGCCGGCCCCGACCTTCACGGTGTACCACGTGTCTGGGTACGGTGTGGTCATTGTATAGACACTGGGGTCTTTCGTCGGTTGAGAGGCGATGCTTTGGTACTCATCGGTGAGCGGCAGGAGAGGCATGGAGGGAACGATTTCTTGGTCAATGTACTGGGTCGTGATGTCCCGTGGTGTGCATGCGACGTTGATATCGGTCGCTGCGAACGGGAGTTCGATGGTGTGTGTGACGGTGGGAAGCCGTGGCTGACCGGCGACGGAGTGGTAGGTGGAGGAGTCGGTGAGCGCAAGGGAAAGGTAGTTGCCTTCGTCTGTTGGTTGTATCTGGATCGTTGGCGTGACGCATTCCCAGGAGAGTGATTGGGTCGTTCGGCTGTTGACGGCGGTTGATGCGGTGCCTAAGGCGGAACCGATAAGGATTCCTATCATACACAGTAGGATGATCTTCTTCATATTATTCTAAAGCCCCCTATTTTATGAATTAATATTATCCTTTGGGAGTAATTAAACATTTTGGGTCACAAATTAAATAAATAGATGTGATTTTCTTGCGCATGGTTGAGTCATGGCGATGAAAAAAACCAAGGAACTACAACATGAGAAGTTCTCAATAAAGGTCACCATCAATGGACCGTACCTCATATCTGGTGGCATCCCTCTCCTGGAGAAGATCATCGATTACGACAGCAAATGGGATCTTTGCACCTGGCGGGACGGCAAGACATACCCACGACAAGATGCCTATGCTTTATGTCGGTGTGGCCAGTCCCACAACAAACCGTTTTGTGACGGCTCGCATCTTAAGGAAAACTTTGATGGCACTGAGACCGCAAGCCACACGCTCTATCACGATGAGGCGACCGTGATAGACGGACCCGGTCTCAGGCTTTCGGACGCAAAGACACTGTGCGCGTCCGCCCGCTTTTGCCATAGGGCTGGTGGCATCTGGAACATCATGCTCACCTCTGATAAGCCCGGGGACAGAAACATCGCGATCGAAGAGGCAGCGAACTGCCCGTCCGGCCGCCTCGTCGTGTACGACAAAGAAACCGGAGATCCCATCGAACCCTCTCTGGAACCCTCCCTTGTGCTCATCGATGATCCCTATATCAAGACTATGGGGCCAATCTGGGTGCGCGGCCGCATCCCCGTCACATCAGCAGACGGAAAAATCTATGAGATTCGAAATCGTGTGACCCTGTGCCGCTGCGGTAAATCGAAGAACAAACCATTCTGCGACAGCAGCCATTGGCCTGAGTGAGGGAGAAAAGCAGCCATGAAAGAGACCTGTATCCTCATCAACAATGAACAGGAACTCGACACCATCCTGAAAACAAAGGACCATATCTTCATCCTATTCTATGCGCCCTGGTGCCCGTTTTCTCGGTCGTTTCTTTCGGTGTTCGAACAATGCTCAAAGGACACCAGCAGGCAGTGCTATCGGATGATGGTCGACGAACTCCCTGATCTTTGCGAGAGGTATCATATCGAGGTGTACCCCACGGTTCTGTTCTTCGAGCGAGGAAAGGTGGCGAAACGCCTCGACGGCACCCATGGGATCGGTCTGAGCGAGCAGCAGTTTCGAGCACTGATCCGGGCGTGCGAAGCTCCCCCAAAGTAAAACGCAGCAGCCCGATATCCAATCTCGAATTAGGTGATCGAGCTGACTAAATTGTGCAAATAAATGTTTGCATTCGATGTTCGCACTTCGATCCTATGACCATCGGTTCCAATCGTCCCGATGACATGGGTGTTTTCCATATGCTGAATGCTGAGAGTAATCCCCTGGAGTAACACCGCGGCATTGGACGTTGCCGCATCAACAGTTGCATTCATCGCGGTATTGAGATAAACGGTGATTGCTGCGTTGCTCGTATCGATACTGATGTTATCACGAATGCCGGGCACCTCGACTGAAATCGCGGCGTTTGACGTATGGGCACCGGCGACGCCAGTGGTTCGTTTTATCTCGATGTACGCGTTGCTTGTCGCCGCAGAGACAAACCCAGTCACCTGGTTCACAAGGATCGCGCCGTTGGAGGTTGAAAGGACCGCATCGCCCTTGGTACCGGAAAGATGGATGGGACCGTTACTTGTTTCAACCTTTGAAATCGAGACGTTATAGGGAACTCTAAGTGTCATGTCGACGCTGGGTTGCGACGTGCTCGGCCCGGAATAGAGTGTCCGTATATCAAGATGGCCGCCGCTGGTGGCGCTGATGTTGATGTTCGCAAGGTCAGCCTGGCTGACCGATGATTTCTTCACCGCAGTAAGGATGACTGTTGAACCATTCCACCCAGTGACATCAACCTGGCCATTAAAATTCGAAATTGTCACGACGGTGGCATCGGTCACTGCATACGTTTTCGTGATTGTCTCGGTCGCGATCGGACCGACACAACCACTCAATGCACCTATGAGAAACGACGCGAAAATCCCGATAACGATCAAAGGCTGTTTCATAATGTACCTGCCCTCTCGGTGGCCTCCTTTATTCGTTGATATCTCTTAAATTTTTGCAGAGATTCTCTGTATCGCGAGCGACAGCACCGTTCCAAAAAAGAGGGTTATCCCTGTCCCCATAAGCCCGAGGAAAAAAACCAGCAGGATCGCATGGCTTACGCTCGGGATTTCGCTGAACAAGGCGGTCGCGCCTATGAGGATAACAGCGCACATACCGAACTCTCGAACAGAGAAAACTCGAGGTGCCACGATGCTGCTTTTCGAAGGAAATCGATCGATCCAGAGCAAGCCGATTGCAAGCACATACCAAAGAAAAATGAGCACGTAGGGGAGCAGGGTGCTCGGAAGCCGCTTAGGGTAAATGAACGCGGCAGAGGCTCCGTACAGTGCTACGAGGTACACAATCAGCACCAGCATACCTTTCTTTCCAAGAACCAGCGACTGCCGTGTTTTCCCAGGGGTGAGAACATGCAGCACCAGGATGATCAACAACGTCCCTGCCACAGAGCCGACGGACACCAGCATATTGTACTGTGCACCGTTGCTCTGGAACACCGCACCCATGAGAATAAGGACTGCGACCCCGAGAAGAGCAAGGCGATTTTTCTGAATCAGCCACTCATGACCAGGGAAAATGTCTCTGCTGAGCACCTCATATGCAAGCACCGGCATGATGAACGACATCACCGGATGCCAGAACAGCACGAGGGTGAGAAACTCGCTCCAGGCGATCCCAAAAAAATAACCGACCGCGGGTCCAGTCGCGTTTGGATACCCGAACCAGAGGACCTTGGTGATGAGCGCCTCGTAAAGCCCGAACATCATCCCGAAGAAATACAGCTGACGAAGCGACGTCCGATGCGTCCGGATCGCGACGTTGAAAAAGAACACGGCGTGCCCGAGGTACAGCGACAACGTAAGAAGGACGCCGAACCAGGTGATGAACCACAGGGTTGATGAGCCGGAAAGCACCTCCGCGAACAGCATCGACAGCACACCGAAAAGAAGGATCGACAAGGCTTGCTTCATCATGAATGAAATGACCTGTAGGGTATAAAATCATCCTTGAGGAGCACATGCCCCTTCTCCCAATACTCAGGAGGCAAGCTGACGCTTTGCGGATCGCGTTCCTTTCAGTTACGGTACGATAGAGGGCATTCTCAGGCTTACGGCAACGATTCTCCCTGAACCACCCTTTATGTTGTGCTTGAAAAACGAGTACCCTATGCCAGTGAACATGACGACCTGCGGCCCGGGCCTTAGCTTGACGACTTCTGTTGTGGTCCCGTTGGTTATGCGCCAGACCATAGTGAGTGCCACGAGACCGGTGTACATGATGATTCCTGCGACACAGACCCCTTTGGAGTTCAACAAGTGCGGGATTTTCGCAAAGAGATGTACCGAGCCGCCCGTCCCGGAGCTAGAATATATCAGGTACCCCTGAGTGGTATTTGCTATTAATTGTTGTACCTGTAGCCACTGGTCTGCCGGTAGGAGCGTTCTCGGGCTCGTTACAATATTTTGCTGATTCGCATTGACTGGTGTAGACGCAGGAACGAAATCGCTCCGCCGTCCCTCGGCCAAGACGCCTATCGATAGTCCGATCAACATTATAATAAGGTTACACACAAGCCCCTTCTTCATCATACCATCTTTCATGACTTTTCCTCCATGATGCTCTTCTATCAATGGTTTTTATGAGATTGCCTCAATAAATAGAAGTGGGTAGGGGGATTTAACTTTTACGCAGGGGATGAACCATCATAAATTTCTATAAAAACATAGCAAAGAAAAAAAGGGAAGAAAAAGGATGCCGCTCCATTTTCAGTGTTTTTATAGTTCGAAATCACCTAAAGCGTGATGATAAAACAATTGAAATGTAAGACTGAAAAAAAATAATAATGTCGGTTCGGATTCCAAGTGTGAAATATTTTTCGTTCGTTCGTGATCAGGTGTCGAGATGAAGGACCTACGAACATACGGGTGCACCCCTTTCTCCGTTGCTCTCATCCACGGTGGACCAGGGGCCGCGGGTGAAATGGCACCGGTCGCACGGGAACTCTCTCGCTTCCGAGGAATCCTTGAGCCATTCCAAACAAAACGCACTGTCAGCGGCCAGATCCAGGAGCTCGATGACATTCTAAGGGACCATGGGAATACACCGCTCACGCTCATTGGCCATTCATGGGGCGCTTGGCTTTCCTTGATGTATGCGGCGCACCACCAATTGTCTATGAAAAAATTAATCCTTGTGAACTCCGGACCATTCGAGGAGCGGTATGTCTCCCAAATCGCGGCCACAAGGATGAGCCGTATGAATGACGAAGAAAAACGACGGTTCCAGACCCTCATCGCCGTACTCGAAGACCCGCACGGGGAGCGAAAGGATGCTGTGTTTTCCGAGGTAGGATCCCTGCTCTTTCACACTGATTCATACAACCCTTGCACTCCCATTGAACCAGATATACGGGCTGACTACCACATCTTCCAACACGTGTGGAATGAGGCTGATGCGATGCGGCGGAGTGGGAAATTGCTTGCCTTTGCAAGGCGGGTGAGATGCCCCGTGGTCGCGATTCACGGTGCGTACGACCCGCATCCTTACGAGGGAGTAGAACGACCGCTCTCCAACATCATCAGAGAGTTCACCTTCATCCTGTTACAACACTGCGGCCACTACCCCTGGATGGAACGAGATGCAAAAAAAGAGTTCTACGCGGTGTTAGAGAAAGAACTGCAGAAATAGAAAAAAACGACTGATTTCGCTCACCAAAAATTCCATATACCTTCACTTCTTATTATACCCCCACGGAGTGAAAAACTCTTCTGGGGGTTTGAACCATGGAATTCCATAATTTAATCAAGAACCATATGCGAAAGGATATCGTGTATGCGACGCCGGACGAACGACTCGCCGACGTGATTTTCAAGATGTCGCACGCCAAGACCGACATCGCGGTTGTGAAATCCAACGACACCCTCATCGGGGTAATCACGGAAAGTGACATCTACTATGCGCTGGTGAAGGACGTGCTTCCCGACCCGGTCAACCCGCAGAACAAACCGCGGGACATCACCGACCTTAAGGTGGTTGAGGTCATGCGGGGACCCCAGGCTGGGCAGGTCATGGACGCCTGCGAACGCACCGGCATCCATCCATGCGTGGACACATACGAAGATGACACCATCGAGAACGCGATCCGCATCATGCAGCGCAGCGGACTCCACCATCTTCTCGTGAACGACAAGCATAACAGGCTCGTCGGCACACTCTCTTCAGGCGACATCATCAAGAGTTTCGGCAGAAACAAAGCAAAAAATTAAGGCACATGATACTCCCGGGTGACTTTCCTCCATAGAAATTTATATGAAGACCATGTCTCTCTACCGTCAGTTACACGATAAGGTGATATCTGCATGAATATCCTTGTGAAGAACAACGTTTCATGGGTCGGGAAAATCGATTGGGAACTTCGAAAGTTCCATGGCAACGAGCTGTCCACGCACCATGGCTCCTCCTACAATTCGTACCTTATCAAGGAGGAAAAGATTGCGGTGATCGACACCGTCTGGGGACCGTTCGCCAAAGAGTACGTGAGCAATCTTGCCAAGGAAATCGACCTGAAAAAAATCGACTACGCGATTGCAAACCACGGCGAGACCGACCACAGCGGGGCACTCCCTGAGCTCATGAAGCATATCCCGGACACACCGGTGTACTGCACCGCGAACGCCGTGAAATCACTCAAAGGGCACTACCATGAAAACTGGGATTTCAAGACCGTGAAGACCGGGGAACGCCTGAGCCTGGGGACCAAAGAGCTGGTCTTCATCGAGGCGCCCATGCTCCACTGGCCAGACAGCATGTTCACTTACCTGACCGGGGATAATGTCCTGTTCAGCAACGACGCGTTCGGTCAGCATTACGCCTCTGAACTGTTGTTCAACGACCGGGTGAATCAAGCGGAGTTGTACGCGGAGGCGCTGAAGTACTACGCGAACATTCTTACCCCTTTCAGTGCGCTCGTTGAAAAGAAAATTAAGGAGATTCTCGCACTCAACCTGCCGGTCGACATGATCTGCCCGAGCCATGGAATCATCTGGCGGCAGAACCCGTTGCAGATTATCGAGTCGTACATGAAATGGGCCACCAAGTACAAGGAGAATCAGATCACCATTGTGTACGACAGTATGTGGGGCGGCACCCGTCTGATGGCAGAACTGATCGCCAAAGGCATCACAGCTGCTGATAAGACCATCACTGTGAAGCTGTTCAACGTCGGGGGTAGCGACAAGAACGATGCGATCACAGAGATTTTTAAATCCAAAGCGATCCTCGTCGGGTCGCCGACCATCAACCGAGGTATTTTGACCGGAGTAGCGTCGCTCCTTATGGAGATCGATGGCCTTGGGTTCAAGGAGAAAAAAGCTGCCGCGTTCGGCTGTTATGGCTGGAGCGGGGAGTCGGTGCCCCTCATCACCGAGATTCTGAAGAAAGCGGGGTTCACCGTCGTCGACGACGGGCTCAAAGCACTGTGGAACCCAGACGAGGCGAGCAGAACCGCTTGCGTCGAGTACGGAAAGAATTTTGTGAAAAAACTCTAACCCAAGACAGTCGAAGCTACCGTTCTACAAAAAAAGAAAGAGAGATGGGATGCGTTGATTCCACCCTCGCGATGCATACGGGGTTGTACAAAAAAATCACAGTGTGTAATGTAAAGTGCACCCAACCTGCATATGCATGTGCGTATGCATATGGAATACTGTGAAGGAGATAAATAATTTTTCTATCTTAAAAAAACGCATCAATGCGGCAGGTTCACCCCATGCTGGTTCTGATAATTTCCGGATCGTTCTTCGTACAACGCCTTCGGGTGGCTGGAGAGGAACTCGAAGACGATCTGGCAGAACCGATCCCCGATGGGCAAATCTACCGGCACGTCGCTTGCGTTGAAGCACCCGATGGTGAGTGTTCCGTGGAACCCAGCGTCGACCTTCCCGAAGCCTGCTATGATTCCCTTACGAGCGTAACTGGAACGGATCCACAGCTGCGAGGTGATCTTCGGCCCCATGGTCACCGTCTCCTTCGTACTTACCGCGAACCAGGTGAGCGGCGGAATCACGGCGGTGCCGTCCTTAATCGTCACATTGTTCTTACGGATGAACACCTCATCCACGGAGAGGTCGTACCCGTTCGGCGTGAGGTTTTTCTGCACGAACGGTTCGATGCCGAGCTCGTTCTTCTCCAAAGCCTTCAGGATATCCTCATCACAAAGGACGGTCATACACACCACCTATTTTACCTTTGAGGAGATGGTGATTTTCTTGATCGTCACGTTCTCAATGGGTTTATCGTTCGCATCCGTTTTCACCTTCGAGATGGCGTCCACCACGTCGATGCCCTCCACGACCTTGCCGAACACCGCATGCGCACTCGACAGCGGCTTCTTGTCGAAATCAAGGTAGGTGTTGTCGACCACGTTGATGAACCACTGGCTGCCGCCCGTGTTCGGGCCACGGTTCGCCATAGAGATCGTGCCGCGCACGTTGCTACACGCGCCATGGAACTCGTCCTTGATCGTGTACCCTGGCCCACCGGTGCCATTGCCCTTCGGGCAACCGCTCTGGATCATGAACTGCGGGATTACCCGATGGAAGATGAGCCCGTCGTAGAA
>DATKKD010000147.1:0-6602 GCA_035543435.1 Thermoplasmatota archaeon | reverse complement strand
CCCCTTCCGCGGCGCACTCCTCTCCCTCTACCGCCTCCCGACCACTGACCTGAAAGAAAAAGAAGCGATCCACGAGGTGGGACACGTGATGGGGTTGAAGCACTGCCCCAACAGATGTGTCATGCGGTTCTCCAACTCGCTAGGGGAAGCTCAACGGAAACCACTGACGCTCTGTGAACGCTGTAAACAAACCTTGACGAGAAAGGGGACTGTCCCTTCTTAGAGAACAATCAAGGTTTTTAAGAAATATAAGAACCTCGGTAGGTTTTTAAACAAACACTCCTTCTCGCACGACAAAGAGAGGAAAAAGACCATGCTCAAACACATCGTACTTCCCCTAGGCATCTGCGTCCTTTTCGCAAGCTCCCTTCTCAGTGGATGCGTCGTCCAACAGAAAGGAGGCACGCTGCTCTCCATCGTTTCCTTCGGCGTGGACAAAGCCACCATCAACCAGGGGCAGACCGCCAACCTCAGCTGGACCGTCCTAGGCGCCACCACGGTCAGCATCGACCACGGCATCGGCACCGTCGCCCTCACCGGCACAAGAACCGTGGCACCGACCACGAACACGACCTACACACTCACCGCCATCAACGGGACCGCAACGCAGACCGCGACCGTCACTGTCATCGTCAACACCTCGTAAGCAGGCAAGAGAGCGGGTTCATCATGACCCAGGTAGGTTACAGCCGACTGCCCATCAAGATTATTATCACTATCTCAAGATGATATTGAACACTTCATACCCGTTTTCTTAATACTCATTTGTTTTTTCGTTTTGACATTCTCACAGGACAGGTTTATATGACATCAGGGAGAAAACAAGAACTGTAGGAAGGTGGAAGCAGCATGGCTGGACCAGAACGAGAATACACCTGTCTTGAGGATTATCACAAGGAGACCATGGAGATGCTCCTGAGACTCAACGTCGTCGAATACGTGGACGCGCCGAACGGCACCATGTGCACGTGCCACACCACGAAGCAGCTCGAGGAATACATGGACCGGCTCATGGACGAGAAGCACGTCAAATACCTGTACTACGATGACGTGATGGTGAGCCTGGCACACGATCAGAATATAAAACTCAAGAAAAAATTGTTAAAGGACATGATGAGCCTGTTAGCCTTCATCGTCACCTACGGGCCGGAAGGCGAAATACGGGTCCACAGGGAACCTTAATAACCGGTGACCATCATTGCATCCTCTGGGTACACTATGGCCCGGATTTTCCAACAACAAATCAACACCTCAACGCTCATTCTTACGGAAGGAGACATCACCAAGGAGACCACGGACGCGATCGTCAACGCCGCGAACAGCAGGCTCGCAGGAGGCGGCGGTGTGGACGGGGCGATCCATCGTGCAGGCGGACCGACCATCATGCAGGAATGCAGGAGAATCGGGGGATGCCCCACAGGCAAGGCAGTGATGACACGCGCCGGGAACCTCAAGGCAACCTACGTTATCCACACCGTCGGCCCACGATACCTGGACGGCACCAAAGGGGAATCAGAGCTCTTGAGGAGCGCGTACCTGGAAAGTCTGAAACTCGCCAGCGGCAAGAACCTGAAAAGCATCGCGTTCCCCGCGATCAGCACCGGCGCGTACGGCTACCCTCTCCGTGAGGCAGCGCGCATCGCCCTGCAAACCACCCATGATTATTTGAAAGTTCACCAGGACATCCAGCTTGTCAAGTTCGTTCTTTACGATGATACCACATATGATATATTCACCCAAGAACTGAAAAAAATATTGAAATAATAAATTTGTTGATGCCATATGTCAACTATCGCACATCCTTCGATGCGACGCAACGACAAGGAAGTCACCAACCCCAAGGAGCTAGAGGCGATCATCCAATCGGCCTGGGTCTGCAGGCTCGCCTTCGCTGACCAGGACACCCCGTACATCGTCCCGATGCATTTCGGGATGAAAGGCGACACGCTGTTCTTCCACTGCGCGCGCCAGGGCAGGAAACTCGACCTCATCAAACGCAACCCGACCGTCTGCTTCGAGCTGGAAGGCGACACCCGCATCATCAACACCGGGAAGCCCTGCGATTGGTCCACCAGCTACGCAAGCGTCATCGGCTACGGCACCGCCTCCCTCGTGACCGACCCAAGGCAGAAACAAGAGGCGCTCGCCGTCATCGTCGACCACTACGCGCCAGGCACCACCTACGAGTTCGAAAGAAAAAAGGTGGACGAGGTCACGGTGCTCAAGGTTCAGGTGACGTCCATGACCGGGAAGAAGTCAGGACCATCGGCCGGAATCTAGTAACTTTTTGAATCGTTTTTTATGCAACGTTCATCTGTTTTTGAGGCATGTTCAAATAAACCCATGTCATGGAACTCCTTGATGGAAGAGAATGCAACCTTCGTGCGCCACATGCCGAAGCGGCAGCTGGTCTATCCTTTTCACGAGCTCCAGTACCAAGGAGACGACTGGAGGAGAGACACGGCCGAACGCGCACCGACCCCTGGAGGGGACCGTCTGATACCTGCCCAGGTGAAACCCACGGATCTTGACGACCCTGCCGAATGAATGCTAAGACAGGTGCTCTCTTTTGCCGGCTCTAAACTCTTTTAGACATCATCGAACAGTCCGAGGAAACCTTGCCGCTCCTTCGAACCCGGCGGGTACGGCAGCACCTTGTACACGTGGACGTTGTAGTCCTGCTCATTGTATTTCTTCTTCTTCGGGTTCAACAATTCAAACAGTTCCTCAAGCCCTGAAAAATGAGTCTGATCCCGATCATCAATGACCTCCCAGTACCCATGGGGACAATAACGAATGCGCTTTATCCGAAACCGGCCCTCTTCCATGTCTTTCCCCTCTTCTTGATCAATTCCTTCACGTTTTTTAAACCATTTCTATTTATCATTAATAATATATAAATATTTCGAGACATGGGACGACACGAACACAACGGCACTCATTTCCACGCCGACATCACAGCTTTTTTATAGACCCGAACGATGAAAGAGCGGGCACGCCATGGAACTGTGGTTCATCCTCGCTCTCACCGGGTACGGGATCTTCGCGATCTCCAGTACCCTGGACAAGTACATGATGAACAAGCGATACCATCCGGTGACCACGGTGCTTCTGCGGACCTTCTGCAACGGCATCTTCCTCGGCACCGCTGGAGTACTTTTTTTTCACCTCAGCATCACCACGTCGCTGCTGCTGCTCGCGGCGCTCCCCGCTGCTCTGCTCGTCAGCAGCTGGATCGTCTACCTCTACGTCCTCCAGGAGAAGGACGCAGGCGAGATCCAGCCGTTCTCCCAGTCACTCGACACCCTGTTCATCTTCCTCGCCGCGGTCTACATCCTCCATGAACCAGCCCTGCTGGAAAACTACGTGGGGATCCTTGTCATAGTCATCGGCATCTACCTGGTCGTGACCCAGAACGTCACCAAAGCGCCGCGCCTGGATCGCCATTTCGCCTTCATCGCGGCGACCGTCCCCCTCGACCTCACGTACGCGCTCCTCGTCAAGACCTTCCTAGGGGAGTCCCAGCCGATAGCGCTTGCGGTCTCGATCTACCTGCTCTCGGCCCTGCTGCTCGCCCTGGTCGCCCTCCCCTTGTGGCGACGCACACGCATCACCACTGCCAGGCTTCGACCGCACCTACGCATCATCATCCCCTCATCCCTCTGCGCGGCAACCGCGGCAGGGTTCACGTACACTGCGCTGTCGCTCGCCGACGCCACGAAGGTGTACCCCATGGCGGGGATCACCTCCGTCATGGTGTTCTTCCTTGCGACCGCGTTCCTCAAAGAACGGTTCCGATGGCATCGGTTCATAGGCACCCTCATCGTGGTCCTCGGCGTCTACCTCATCTCGCTGTCATAAACACTTAATAGCACCAACGTTATGACATCTCGCCATGAATCTGACCAACCTCATCCTGTTATGCACCGTGGCGTACCTGCCACCGCTCATCTACGTCGTCTGGGTCCGCAACACAGAGCGGCACAACCGGGAGCCTTGGAGGCCTATCGCGCTGTGTTTCCTTTGGGGAGCGACGCTCGCGGTCATCGCGGCCTTCATCCTGGAATATCTCCTCGACATCTCCCTTTCGCTGTCTCTCTCCGATGAGAACATCCTGGGGCTTGCCCTCGTGGTCGCCGTCGCCCCGTGCGTCGAGGAGTTCACGAAACCGCTCGCGTTACGGATAAAGACCGTGAAACGGGAGCTGGACGAGCCAGAGGACGGTTTCATCTACGGCGCGGTCGCTGGCCTCGGCTTCTCGGCCACCGAGAACCTTCTGTACGGGTTCAACTTCCTCAGCGAAGGACTGTTCATCTTCCTCGTGCTCATGGCGATGCGCAGCATCGGAGGATGCCTGCTGCACGCCTCGGCGACGTCACTCACCGGCTACGGGTACGGGAAGACAGTGATGAGGAAAACCACGTGGCTGAAGGTGCTCCCCTATTTCCTCCTCGCGATCGCCCTCCATGGCCTCTACAACCTCCTCGTGGGCACGGACCTCCTCGGTGTGGTCTCCGGCCTATCCGTCGCGTTCGTGCTGGTCCTGTTCACCATCACCTTCATACGACGACGGATACGAGCGCTCGATGAACAAGGCACACCATGAGAGGATCCGTTGGATAGCTATGGAAGGGTGACGTACTGCTTCGTGACAGGATCAATGACCGTCTTTTTTCCCGTGACCCCGGCGGCGTACCCGGGGAACCCGTACTCGCCCAGTGTCGGATCAAGGACCACCGCGTTTTTCCCGTCCACGGTGTACACGGTCAAAGCGTCCCTGTTGTAGGTCTGGTAAAACGACGGTTGGAACGTGAAGTGAAAGTCGATGCTCACGGTCGCGGTCTCGGTCCCCTGGTTGAGGAGGATGACCCCACCGTAGGTGGTCATCTGAGGGATCGTGCCGCTTTTCGCGGTGACATTCACGGCCTCCCATTGGGCAAACTGCGTGAAGTTCGCAAGGTCACCGTCGCGCAGGGCGAAGAAATCCTTTTGGGTCGGGACGACGAACAGATGCAACGGCTGATCCGACTGGATGCTGTACTCGATGGTCATCCAGTCGATGAGGCCGGTGAAGGTCTTGCCTTCCTCGCCCCCGACGTACAGCATGTTCGCCTGTGGAAGCGTGTACGTCTGCTGGTACGACTGGGACATCGGCTCACCAAAGCGGTCCTCGACCTGGCGGAGCAAGGACTGCTCAGCGACCGCCCAGAGGGCATCGGGGTCCACCTCGGACGCCAGGGCATAGACGTGGGTATCGGTGAAGACCAACGAGGCGGCGATGCCGCTGCTCGACAACAGCGAGCATAGAAGGATGGAGAGGTCCTCGCAGGTGCCTGCCCTCCGCTGGATCGTCTCCTGCGGAGTCTGCAGTGACGCGTTGCTCATCGGAGCCGAGGTGCAGGTGTAGTTCATGAGCACCTCACGATACAGCGCGTTCACGTAGCACTCTCTATCTGAGGGATCACAGCCGCCAGCAATCGTGCTGGCGTAGGATTGCAAGCCGGTGTCGTCCACCGCTACCTTCTCGATGAACGGCTCCGCCCGCTGCAGAAACAGATCGACCGGGGGCTGCTCCCATCGGGTCGGATCGTTCGGGAACGCGTCAGCATTGTCGCCCACTCCGTCCCCGTCAGAGTCCGCCCATTCGATCGGGTCAAGAGGGAACGCGTCGGCATTGTCCCCGACGCCGTCACCATCGGTGTCCTTCGTCTCATGCCTGTCGTACGGAAAGGCATCCGTGTTGTCACCGACCCCGTCGCCATCGGAGTCCCTCCATTCGGAGCTGTTATGAGGAAACGCATCAACAGAGTCGTTGTGACCGTCACCGTCGCTGTCCGGAACAACCGTCTGTGCCGGTTTTTTCTCTGAGCATCCGCTCAACAGCCCGCTGCTGATCACGACAACCCCAATAAGGAGAACCATCAGTTGCTTCATGATCCCATCTCCATACCCTACCGATATCACATCGGTTGTTTCTTTAAAAAGATACCTTTTTCATCATCATCGGCGCGTCACGAACAAGGAGTCAGAACCACCCTCATTCATCGCACAAACACACCTCGTATGAAGGAAGGAGCATGTTTTTAAAGAACGAGACGCTACGACATTGATGAGGGACACGGGATGAAAAAACACGTCATCATCCTTGGGGTCAGTCTGATGCTGCTCTCAGTGTACGTCAGCGGCTGCGACAAGCTGCTGCGCAGCAACCCTGATCACGTCACGGTCGACATCATGGTCGCGGTCTACGTCACCATGCTCGACGCACAGAACCACGTCGTGAACGCGACCACGGACGGCATGGAGGTCGTCATCGGGATCACGAGAGACGGCGCCGACTGGAACCCCTTCACCCGGATAATGCAAAACGGCCTGTGCCAGGCGACCGGCGTCATGGAGCTTTCCAAAGGCCAGTATTTCGAGGTGAACGCGACCGTCCCCCACCAGTTCAGGGAATACCGCATGATCACCCCTGGGTACGCGAAACTCACCTGGGACACGGTGAACGCCTCCGATATCTACGGCGACATTTACAATTGGTACCCCCACGTCACCATCACCATGAAGCAACAGTCGTGAGCGAAAGCTCGCTCGCCAAGAGG
>DATKKD010000146.1:0-2146 GCA_035543435.1 Thermoplasmatota archaeon | reverse complement strand
AGAGTCTATCAAAAAGATGGGCGACGAGAAAGGTGTTGCCCTGCTGGTTGACGATACCTCAGAATCGGTCCATGTCATCAAGGTGCGTCCTCGGATGAGCAGACACGGGGGTGGAGAACCCGAAATTATTCTTTGACATCGATTGGAATAAAGTGTGGTCCCATGAGATCTTTTGATTGTTCTGCCGCGGAGATGGTCCCAATCCGTTTACTTGTGAGCATCGCGATTATCGCAGCAATCGCAGTGCTGCTCGGGGTGGGCATTGGCATGCTCCGTACGAATCTTGCACAACATCAAGTCGAGCAGCAATGTCATGACCTGATAGCAGCCTTAAATACCATGGTGCAGGGTGGAGCTCCTCGGGATTTAGGAGACCAGTTTGCTCCTGCGGGGACCACGCGTGCGCTAGCACTGTCCTTGCCTGACAGTCTGGTGTACCTCTCCTTCGGCGGCGACCCTGACGTGGAAAACACCGGGGTGCTCCATTCACGTGTAACTAATGAGGGATCTGTGATCTATTATCGAGTGGACGGTGGTAGTAAGCAGGTCATATGGCTGTCAGAGGAGAGGATTCGTTTTCGGGAGGGAACTCTTTCCAACACCACGTGGACCCTCAAGGGAGACGCGGCAAGCTACATTATCCATCGTGGAGGGATTATCACGCTGGTGTGTGAGCTGGTGGAACAAGACCATGTGATATATGTGCTGATCCATGGGAATGACGGGATCAAATACTAGAGCTTGTAAAACAAGATGTAACGGAGGGTCGATAACGATGGTGCCGTTATTTTTTTTCTTGGCGGAACGCGGATGACCCTTTGCTTTGTTGGATGAGCCTGCAGATACGGCATGTTTCGATGACGAGGTGGTCGGACCCGTTCTGAATGATGCGTTCCGCGGAGATCGTGATTTCTTTATTGATGCCGTTGTCTTTGATTTCTATTTTGCCTCGTTTGTTCGAGATGTATTGGCAGACCGCGGAGGGGGTGATCCCGAGTTTCTCTGCTGTCTCGCGCTGACTGAGTCCGTATTTTTTGATCATGCGTTCGGCGATTTCTTTGCGGATAACTGGTATCCCGTTCCACATCATGTATTCGCAGGGAGTGCGTCGCATACATTGGTATTAATTTTGTAGTATATATAATTAACGATTGTTAACTTATATATAGGCGTGTTCGCAAGCGCCTGGTCTACACGTGGCGAGGGAGAAAATACCTTTATACAGGTTTATATTTCATAGGTTGGTGCTATCATGGTCGATATCACGGCTGCAGTAGGGTCTCTAAGACTTTCTAATCCAACGATGCTTGCCTCCGGCATCATGGATGAGGATGCAGGCAGTATGCTGCGTATTAGCGACTGCGGTGCTGGGGCTATTGTTACCAAATCTATAGGAGTGAAAGCGCGAGATGGTTACCCAAATCCCACGGTCGTAGAGCTGGATTACGGGATTTTGAATGCCATGGGGCTCCCGAACCCCGGGATCGACGAGTTCGGTCAGGAAATGGACAGGCTGCGTACCGCCACCACTCCCATCATCGGTAGCATCTATGGTGCGACCGCAGAGGAATTCAGCCTGCTTGCAAAAAAGATGCAGCAGTATGGCGCGTCTGCGGTGGAGCTCAATGTCAGCTGCCCGCACGCGAAACGATACGGCCTCGAGGTGGGGTGCGACCCAGTGCTCCTTCGAACGATTACCGCTGCCGTGAAAAAAAGCGTCTCCATCCCGGTGTTTGTCAAAATCTCACCGAACGTGACTGACATTGTCGACATTGCCAAAGCAGCGCAGAAAGGCCATGCGGATGCGATCGTCGCAATCAACACTGTCAAGGCTATGAAGATCGATCTTGAGACCGCACGACCGATTCTCGCCAACAAGACCGGGGGTTACTCAGGAAAAGCAATCAAACCCATCGGGGTACGTTGTGTGTATGAGATCTCCCAACACGTTACGATTCCTGTGATTGGTGTCGGTGGCGTTACCGACGGTGAGGATGCCATTGAATACATCATGGCGGGAGCGTCTGCGGTCCAAATCGGTTCGGCGGTGTATTACCGCGGCCCTGAGGTGTTCCGGCTCGTCTGCAAGGAAATGAGACAGTGGATGACTGCCCATAGGTACACGTCCCTTTCTGAACTGCAGGGG
>DATKKD010000145.1:0-6342 GCA_035543435.1 Thermoplasmatota archaeon | reverse complement strand
CTGGAAAAAGATATCGCCAGTATGCCAGTTATCAGCTTGTACGGTCCCTTGAACATCTAGTTCATATTGTGGATTTGTGGTATTGATGCCGACCTTACCACCCATGATCGACAGGACATCGGGGGATGTCACCGTGTACGTCGCATCGTTTAATCCGATTCCTATCGAGTCGTATCCGTACACTCGAATAAGGTTACCTATAGCGGTTGAATAAGGTCCACCGGCTATTGTGCCATAACCCATGGCTGTCGAGGTGGATCCACTTGCGATCGAGTTTATTCCCATTGCGATCGAAGAGTCACCACTCGCGGTGGTGCCGTCACCGAGAGCCGTCGCATGGGTCCCATTGGCTATCGTTATATGCCCCATGGCTGTTGAATCGGTTCCACTTGCTAACGTCAGATATCCCATGGCGGTTGAGGTCGTCCCGCTGGCATTCGTCAGCAACCCCATGGCGGTTGAATCCTGTCCACCAGCTTTTGTCTGGTCTCCCATGGCAGTGGAAGAAAAGCCGCTGGCTTTTGAAAAAAACCCAATAGCGGTTGCATGGGTTCCACTGGCTGTTGTTGAAACTCCCAGAGCAGTCGCATTGATACCACTCGCTTTCGTCTTGTACCCCAGTGAGGTCGCGTATTTCCCAGTCGCATTGGTCTTATACCCCATAGCGATGCCACACAATCCACTGGCTAACGTGCTGTACCCCAGGGCCGTGGCGTACGTCCCGTTGGCTTTCGTCGACTGTCCCAGAGCGGTCGAAGACGAGCCACTGGCCGTTGATGCGTATCCCAGAGCAGTCGAGTAAGTCCCCGTCGCTTTGGTTGATCGGCCCATGGCGGTTGAACGATTGCCGCTCGCGGTCGTCGAATCACCCAGAGCTGTCGAGTACCAGCCACTCGCTTTCGTGGTATTCCCCAGGGCCGTCGCGTATTTCCCGCTCGCATTGCTGAAATACCCCATGGCGGTCGAAAAAGTTCCAATGGCTTTTGAACGATAACCCATGGCAGTCGAAAACGAGCTGTTCGCTGCGGTAGAATACCCCATAGCAGTCGCATAGTCTCCCTTCGCCATGGTCATATAGCCCATGGCGGTTGAGTCGCTCCCGTTGGCTTTCGTAGACTCCCCCATGGCAGTCGAACTATATCCACCGGCTGTCGTGAACCGCCCCATGGCGGTTGAAGCCTCTCCACTGGCCTTTGAGTAATATCCCATGGCAGTCGAACCCCATCCGCTTGCCCCTGCATAAAGACCCATGGCGGTTGAATAATCGCCACTCGCGTTGGTGGTATATCCCATGGCGGTCGAAACCTGTCCAAAGGCGACTGGATAATACCCCATGGCGGTTGAAGCATACCCAATTGCTCTTGTAAATTCACCCATAGCGGTTGAAGCATACCCACTGGCTTTTACGTTATAACCCAAGGCGGTCGAACAGAAATTATTTGCTATTGCCCCAGCGCCCATCGCAGTCGAGCCTGTTCCACTCGCTGTGGTGTAAAGACCTAGTGCCGATGCGTAGGCTCCACTGGCTGTAGTGCCAGCTCCCATGGCTGTCGCATTGATACCGCTCGCTTTCGTCTTGTACCCCAGTGAGGTCGCGTATTTCCCAGTCGCATTCGTCTTGTATCCCATAGCGATGGCATACAGTCCACTGGCTAACGTGCTGTAGCCCATGGCTGTGGCATAGCTCCCGTTGGCTTTCGTCGACTGTCCCAGAGCGGTCGATGACCACCCGCTGGCTGTGGTCGAATATCCCAGGGCAGTCGCATAGGTCCCGGTCGCTTTGGTCGACCTCCCCAGAGCGGTCGAACGATTGCCGCTCGCGGTCGTCGAATCACCCAAAGCAGTTGAGTACCAACCGCTGGCTTTCGTGGTATTTCCAAGGGCCGTCGCATACTTGCCACTGGCATTGGTATTATATCCGATGGCAATGGAATAAAGTCCGATAAAATTATTATTCCACTGGGTTCCACCTACATATCCCGCCCGTAATGCCGCTTTCGCTGGTATCCACATGAACCTTGTTCCGGCTCCAGAGACCGGTGTGCTCCCCGTGGTCCCGTTGAAGAGGACTGCTCCTTTCACCTGGAGTTTCGCGACGGGCGACGACATCCCGATCCCTACGTTTCCGGTGACGTTGGAAAACATGTTCGGTGCGTTGCTCCAATAGTTCCAATCGTCATCATGCGTCGAGAGTGGAATCGGAAGTGGACCAAGGGTACTTGCGGTCGAGGTGACTGTATCGTTTAAGGTGGTACTCCCCAGCTCATCCGGTGCCGCAGACGGCGTGGTCGCCCCAATCTGGGCATTGCTGTTCAATTCAAGCAAGCCAGCACTTGAGACCGTGGTGACTATAAACAGGGTGCTGATGCCTACAGCAATCACTAGCTTCATCTTATGGCTCATACGTTTCTTCATATTCTTTTTTCCTCCTTCAATTCTACTATCGTGTTAAGGAACAAGATGTTCTTTTTCTATCTCTTTTCCGTAGAATCTGCAAGAAAGTCTGTTCCTCCTTGGCAATTGCTATCCTGTAACTTGATATAAATGTTTGGAAACGATAAAAATAAACAACAATAGGTTGAAGGAAAGCATTGACACGGTTTTTGTTGTTGATAAGGATATTATACGCATTTATTCATAGGAGTGATGTTTTTCTTTTCTCCTTTTCCTCTGTTCCTTTCTTTCCTTCTTTGTTCAAGGTTTAGATCTCTTTTCCGCAGGTATGTCTTTACTCATTTCATCTTAACTCCTAAATTCATAACTTTTTTTTAAAACATGTTCTTAGAAACAGAAGCAATTAACGCGGGTCAAAAGAAATCTTTCAAATGCGTTTTTTCTGGATTCAGGATATTTTGTTTTTTTAATAAAAATTAAAGGTTGCGATAGCGTTACATTCTGGATTTCACCAGGATGCAATGCAATCAACGTATCAAAATACTTTTTTGCTTGTCTGATGCCACTAGCCGTATCCGTAACAATCCAGTCGTACTCACCATGGACGAACGCACTGCTTTCGATAGTACCCCCTAATTCTTTTAAAAGATCTTCCGCTCGTCTTGATGAAATGACTCTATTTGTTTCTCCTTCTTTGAGTAGCGTCATACGACCATCTTCTCTTAATAATGGCGTAGCGTCTTAAGAGCTATTCCTTTTCAACTTATAAAACACTCGTATGAGAAGAGAAACATTTAAATCTCATTACTGTCATAATATGTCTACCATATATTATTGTGTGGGGGAACATCCATGAAGAAAAAAATGATAGTATGTTGTATGCTGGTCAGCCTTATATTTGTTACAACACCACTTGCTACAGCTGCACAAAACATCGAGGGGCTCTCACTTAGCATGAATCTAGGGTACGCACAACAAAGCGCTGCTATGGAGGAAAAACAAGAGCCTTTGTTACGGACTGGGTACCTCCTGCTCGTGGTCCTTGTCTACACCCCTGGCCAGGGTCTCACGGAGTACAAAGGTGCGAACATCACTGCCCGAAGCCTCTTTCACAAATACAACGGGACAACAGATGACAACGGCGTATGCATGATTAAGGTCAGTGCGCCTTTTTTACATGAGAGGGTATTCTTCGTCAAGGCAAGCATCGTAAATAAAGATGGGAATACACGGTCAAGGATCGCCCTCATCTCCATGAAAGCATGGCATCTCGCGTACAGGATCTTTCTATTCGCCAACATATAACCCCAACATCTACTTATCATAAAGAGCTGGGCATTCTACCGTAGGGATCCATTCACGCTATTTACGTTCTCCATTAAAGACATCGGATTAAGTTGTGCATCTATTTGAAGGGCGTTCTTTCATTTATTGTTTATTCATGAAACGGCAGCTGTCCCTTGACAAAGCACTTCCGTACATTCATTCAAGCGAGATTATTTAAAATATGCTTCACATTGCGTGTCTGGTGGGTGATTCGGAGTGCGGAAGGTCGTCACGTCTTTCAAACGGTTCGTGTTTGCCCAATTCCTTCTTATCGTCTTTACATTTGTGACCGTCTTTTTATTCGATCAATTCACCGAGGGTCAGGTCGGGTTTACGAGTATTCTTCGCCAGGTCGGGAGAATATTCATCGTCATTATCTTTGGTGGCGTTGCTATCTTCATTATCCGACGTTCAAAACATATTCTCTCGAGACATGTCGGTATGCATGCCGCTAACGTGTTCCAAATCATGATGATCGTCATCGCCTGCATCGTCATGGTCTTTGCGATTCTGCATATTTTTCAGGTGTCACCGAACAGCCTGCTCATCGGTGGAGGTATCGTGTCAATCGTGTTTGGATTGATTGTGTCAACCACCGTGGGGAGTCTTCTTGCTGGGACGTTTGTCCTTATGACTCATCCGTACAAGGTTGGTGATACCGTCTTGATTAATAATGTCCCCTGCAAAGTCGAGCAGATCACATCGTTAGTCACCCGGGTGAGAAACGATTTCGGTGGTCAGATAGCGATCCCAAACACCGCGATCATGGGGGGAAACATAATCGTAACGTCATTCGACGAGACGGAAGAGGTGGCACGTCGACTACCATACGCCAAGGGCGACAGGGTGTACACGACCTATATGAATCAGGAGGGTTCGTTGCCGAGATTACCCCGTTTTGTACACGAATTGTGTTGGATTCTGGGAGAGAATTGACGTTTCTCAACACTAGTATACTTGCAGGCAGTATAGCGGTCGCAAAGGTCTGCAATCAACGAGGAAATTAAACCAGAACAAAGAACATTAGTTGTTGGGAGGAAGGGAAATGCCTAGTGAAAAGGACACTTACCTTCCATCGAATTTCTTGGGGGTGATAAGAAGAAAGCCTTTCCTCCCTACGAACAAGCATGTATGAAAAACTATCTGCCATTTTGTATTAAAAATTTTCTATTCGAATATGTGCGCTTGTCGATAATTCTGAGGGTTTGTCCTTTCTCTGCCCCTTGCTTTTACTCTCTTTCGTCTAACGGCTGGTAGGCTTTTTCACGAGAAAAATAATCTCACTAAAGAATCTTCATCATCTTTATTTTTACCTTTCGGAGGACTGACATAAAAAAAAAGAAAAAAAGAAAATGGGTTATTGAGGTCCCACTGTTATCGTGAACGGGTTTTTCATCCATGGCAGTATTATAGCCCACCCCATGATTGGTCGTACCCTACGGAGTGGCCATTCAGTTGATCCCCACCAATTGTGTGTCGCATCTGAAACCCCAAAGTTGATTTGCAGCAGAACCAACGACTGCTGGCTGTTATTGATATTGTTATTCGTAATGACGTCACCAAGGTCGAACGTCAACATTATTTCCACGACATGACTTGAAGTTATGACATTACTCCTAATGGAGTTCAGACCCGTATACAGGAAATCGATGCCCTTGCCGTTCCCTTTGATTTCATTGAACTGAATGAGGTTGAACTGGGAATGCTCGATGTGGATGCCGCCCTCTGTGTTATCATCAATTGCATTAAATGAAATAGTGTTGAAATTGGAGTGTACCGTGAACATGCCGTCAAAGCGTATGCCCCAGCTGTTCGATTGGATCGTGTTGTTGGTAATACTGATTCCTGTCACTTCGAGTCCATGGATGCCTATACCGTTCTCATGGATGTTGTTTCTTTCAACATGTGTAGACCCACATCCTGTAAGATACATCCCCTCGGCTGTATTGTTATAGAATTCGTTGTGAGAAATCGTGTTGTTTGTCCCGACCTTCATGTATATCCCCGAATGGGTGTTGCCATGGAACAAGCAGTCTGTTATACTATTCTCTGAGGAATAAAACAGGTAAATCCCATGAGACGTCATGGTAAAAATATTATCCATAATCTGATGGGAACTTGTTGAGGTGTAAATACCGTTCTGTGATCCATCATTTCGTATGGTAAACCCTTTCATAGTGACGCTCTTAGCAGTAATGTTCGCGGTCGCAGCAAGGCCATTGCCACTGATGATGGTCGTGTTCTTATTTTCTCCGAGAAGCGTAATGGATGTTCCGATAATGATATTCTCAGGATACGTTCCATCGTACACAAAGATAGTATCACCATTGGTTGAAGCATCCAACGCAGCTTGAATCGTACTATAATTTCCTGCGCCTCCGCCTCCAACGTACAGCCATCCGGTTGTTGTGGCTAAGTGAGTGGGAACTTCTTTTATCGTTGCCTCACCAATCTGTGTTCCAATCATGAGACATCCGACAAATATTATGGCGCTCATTATTTTTTTTCCTTTTTGTTTCATTTCTCTAAACCTCCATATTTCTGATTAAAAAAAGTAGGATACATTGTATTTAAAACTGAGTTAATAACGAATTAACATTGATTCAAGAATGAGTAAAACAG
>DATKKD010000144.1:0-8445 GCA_035543435.1 Thermoplasmatota archaeon | reverse complement strand
CAACGCCTTTGATTGTGTAAAGGTTTTTTAATCAAAGCCTCCTTCCCTTTAGCATGGCTGCCCCACGCATCGACATCTTTGACTGGCTCCATGTGAATGTTCCCAAGGCGACCTACAATCTCGCGTACAGCAATATCCATGGTGTTACTCTTGAGGAGTACCGTCGGCTCGTCGGGTTCTCGCTTCCGCAGCAGTTTGACCTCGGGGTGAATGCCTCCTACGGTGCTGAAGAGCTCAAGGAAGCCCTCCAGAAAATGTACCAGTGCGGCCTTGAGAACATCATCACCACGACAGGAGGCTCAGAGGCAAACTACCTCGTGTTCTCCTCACTGGTCGGCCCTGGCGACGAGTTCATCATCGAACAACCGAGCTACCAGCCGATGGGACTAACCCTTGAGATGCTCGGCGGGAGACAGGTCTCCTGGCCACGGCGGTTCGAGGAACGATACCGCTTAGAGGTGGAGACTCTCGATTCTCTGATCACCCCAAAGACGAAGGTGATCGCTCTGACGAACCTTCATAACCCGAGCGGCGTCTATGCTGACGCAAAGGAGATCAAGGTAATAGAGAAGATTGCGGAGGCGCACGGCGTCTACGTGGTGGTCGATGAGATCTATCTTGATGGGGGGTTCACGCACCATCCGTCCTCCTTTGGTCTGCCTGGGGTGATTGTGACCTCGAGCGCGACGAAGGTGTACGGGTTGGGCGGTCTGCATACTGGTTGGATCATCGCTCCACCAGAGATAGTGACCGATTGTCAACGGCGGAAAGAGCACGTGACCGGTGCATCCTCGTTTGTCTCAGAGATAATGACCGCGCATGCGTTCGATGTCGCGCGGGAGGCGCTACGTGAGCGTTTCCAGAAGAGGGCGAAGCAGAACCTAGCGCTGGTGAAGAAATGGATGACACAGCATCAGGATAACCTCGAGTGGGTGGAGCCGGACGGAGGGATCTACTGCTTCCCACGATACAAGTTCGATGTACCTTCCGTCACCTTATGCAAAACGGTCCTTGATGAGACAGGGGTTCTGGTGAATCCCGGTGCGTACTTCAACCAGGAGGGTCATTTCCGGTTGGCGTACGGGCTCGAAGCAGAGGCGCTTGCGGCTGCGTTGCAGCTGCTCGGAGATGCGTTGGAACGATTCAAGCGCCGGTAAGAACGTTTTCTTTCCTCGTATCCGAGCGTCGTGGACGTTGTTCATATAAGTTTTTATAACAACAATTCTTATTCCAAGTGATGATAGCGCAGGTCAGGAAGAGGAACGGTAAGACGGTTCCGTTTGATGCGTCGAAGATCTCCGCCGCGATCCAGAAGGCTATGGAAGCCTTGGAGATGAAGCAGAGGAGGGACGCGGATAGGATCACCAAAACCGTGGTTACCACGCTTGAGGGGAACGTGGCAGCGTACCGCGACGGCATCCCTGACATCGAGCAGATCCAGGATGCGGTCGAGGATGAGCTCGAGAAGCAGGACAAGCGGTTGTACATGGCGTACTCGTTGTACCGCCGGTCCCGTGGGATCGCCAGGGAGATCAGGCAGTATTTCAAGATCGAGGATGACCTGAAGCTGAGCGTCAACGCGCTGAAGGTACTAGAAGAGCGGTACCTGCTCAAGGACGAGGATGGTAACATCGTTGAGACGCCAACGAAGCTCTTCGGCCGGGTCGCCAGGGCAATCGCATCCGTGGATAAGCGGTATGGCGGTGACCCGAAGAAGACGGAGGAGGCGTTCCATGCTGCGCTCTGTAACCTTGAGTTCATGCCGAACTCCCCCACACTCATGAACGCGGGCACCGAACTCGGACAGCTTTCCGCGTGCTTCGTGTTACCCATTGAGGACAGCCTTGAGAGCATCTTCACGACCCTGAAGGACATGGCGGTCATCCAGCAGTCTGGCGGCGGCACCGGGTTCGGGTTCTCTAGGCTCCGCGAGAAGGGAGCAATGGTGAAGAGCACCAAGGGCGTCGCAAGCGGTCCTGTCTCGTTCATGAAGATTTATGACAGCACGACGGAGGTGATCAAGCAGGGTGGGAAGCGCCGCGGCGCGAACATCGGTATCCTCTCCTGTATGCACCCGGACATCGCGGAGTTCGTGACCGTGAAATCAGGGAAAAAGCTCACGAACTTCAACATCAGTGTCGCGGCAACCGACGAGTTCCTCCAGAAAGCCTGCAGGAGTGGGTCACTCGCGCTACGCAGCCCGAAGGACGGTAAGGTCGTCCGCAAGATCAACGCGGCGACGCTGCTGGGTATGATCGTGAAGAACGCGTGGGAGACGGGGGACCCGGGGCTTGTGTTCATCGATGAGATCAACCGACGTCACCCGCTCAATAAAATTGGGACGATTGAGGCGACGAACCCGTGCGGCGAGGTGCCGTTGCTTGGCTTTGAATCATGTAACCTTGGGAGCATCAATCTAGGGAAGTTCGTGAAGGACGGCGCGGTCGAATGGAAACGGCTGCGAGACATTACGAGGCTCGGAGTGCATTTCCTGGACAACGTGATCGATGCGAACAATTATCCTTTGAAAGAGACGGCAGAGATCACCAAGAGGAACCGGAAGATCGGGCTCGGGGTGATGGGGTTCGCTGACCTGCTGTATTTGTTGAGGATTCCGTACGACAGTAAGAGGGCGGTGTCACTCGGGGAGGATATTATCGCGTTCATCTCCAAGGAGGCGCACCAGATGTCCGTGGAGCTCGGGAAGGCCCGAGGGTCGTTCCCAAACTTCAAGGAGAGCACCTGGTACCCGCAGTACCCTGCGATGCGTAACGCGACCTGCATTACGATCGCGCCGACCGGGACGATCAGCATCATCGCGGACTGCTCGTCTGGGATTGAACCCGTGTTTGCGCTCGCGTTCGTGCGACGGGTGATGGAAGGCAAGCAGCTGCCTGAGATCAATGAGGTGTTCAAGCGGGAATTGTTGAAGCGCGGGTTGTTCTCCGAGGAGCTGATTCAGGAGATTTCGAAGACCGGGAGCATCATCGGGGTCGATCTGCCTGCCGTGTTGAAGCGAGTGTTCGTGACAGCCCTCGATGTGGCGCCGGAAACCCATGTGCGGATGCAGGCCGCGTTCCAGCGGCATGTGGACAACGCGGTGAGCAAGACCGTGAACCTCCCCAAGGAGGCGACGCTGGAGGACGTGCGCCGGATCTACCTGCTCGCCTGGCGGCTCAGGTGCAAGGGAATCACGATCTATCGGTACGGCAGCAAGCCGGAGCAGGTGCTGTATCTCGGGACCGGCAAGTCGATTGTGGTCACCTCTGATTTCGCTGGAGGTTGTCCGACCGGGCTGTGCCCGCTGTAGCGCGTTGTCGAGACACAAATGTTTAAGAACGCTCAGACGATAAGTTCTTTACCTCTAGGGATGAAATTGATGCACGTGACTGCTGGTTGATGTCGGTGTGTTATTTTTGTTGAGAGGAAGAAGGAGCGAACGATGAGCGGTATCAGGGTCGGGGACCGGGTGCAGATCACCTGTGAGGCCAAGCTTGAGTCGGGTGAGCTGTGTTACAAGAACGATGCGGAGAACATGATTGAGCTGACCGTTGGCGACGGGAAGTTCTTTCCCGTGATTGAGAAGGCGCTTGAGGAGATGAGCGAGGGTCAGACCAAGACGATTATCCTTGAGGCCGCGCAGGCGTTCGGGCCGCACATCCCGGAGCTTATCATCAAGGTGCCTCGTACCGTGTTTCAGGATGACGGGGAGCTCGAGGTAGGCTCGCGGGTGAAGATCGACGCGCCCACCGGCAAGTCGTTCGTCGCGACCGTGACCGCGATGGATGACACGACCTTCACGCTCGACCTGAATCACCTGCTGGCTGGGAAGCGCCTCGTGGTGACGTTCACCGTCGTTGCGATCCTTGCACCTATCGCAGAAGAGTGATTAATATATATTTTAATAACATTTTTAGATATACAAAAATATATCTATATATTTTTAATGAAACCGGTGAAAAAGTTCGGAAAGAAAAGGAACGCTGTTGTCGAGGAGAAAGTAAATCAACAGCGCTCCTCTCCTTTCACAGAGTCCTGGCAAAGGTATTTCATCAATACCCTAGGAGTGACCTTAGAAGAGGAAATGCACGCGGAAACCTCTCAAAGAACCAACGTAGGAAACCGTTCGAGGGAAGACTGGACGAAAGCGGCATCGTGACCTTCAATGTCCCCCAATCGCTCGTCGCATTGTAGACGTCTTTCGCCTGACAGGAGATGGTCCAGGTTCCTCGGGGGAACGTGTGATTAACCATAATCATCTGACCTGATGGATACGGACCAAGCCATCCTGACGACGGGCACCCGTCACCCCACTCGACCCAATAGTACACATCATCGCCATCGGGATCGGTCGACACGAACGTGAAATTATATCCGACATCGAATTTTCCTTTTGTTGAGCCGTTAATGACCGGGGGACTCGGCGGTGAATTATTCCTCCCATCGCTTTGATACAGCTTATTCTTCGCCAAAGGCACTGCCGTGACCACGTGAGTTCCAGGGAACACCCATAAGGAACTGCTCATAAGAAGTACGAGCCCTACGACGATGATTGCTCTCTCTTTCTTCATTTCCATTACCTCATGACAATCAAAGCCTCCTGTCGTATTTAATCATGATTTATTTTCAAATCAAAATCAATTGAAAAATGATTCAAATCCCAATCACCCACAAGCACCCTGGTCTCCAGGGATAAAAGTTTAAATATCTCCTCCTGTTTGCCTGCACAAAAAAGGATTGATTGTTATGATGACAAGTAAGAAAGCGGACCTTGCTGGCCCTGGGATTAGCACCTACAAAGAAGTCGAAAAAGTGCTGCCGAAGAACTACAAGTCACTGCTCACGCCCAAAGAGACGCAAAAAGCGATCTTCACCGCGAAATACTACATCGAGGAACACCTCGGCAAAGAGCTCAACCTCATGATGGTGACGGTACCGCTCATCGTCGACAAGGAAAGCGGTGTGAACGACTACCTCGACCGGGACGGCTCCCGCACACCCGTCGAGTTCCCCTGCGGACTCGGCATCAACCCACGCATCCAGGCGCAGGTCGTCCAGGCGGCCACCAAATGGAAACGCATGGCGCTCAAGGAGTTCGACATGAAGGTCGGTGAGGGACTCAACACGGACATGCGCGCGGTACGCAAAGACTACTTCCTCGACCACGACCACAGCTCCTACGTCGACCAATGGGACTGGGAGAAGGTCATCACCAAGGACCAACGGACCATCGCGTACCTCAAAGACACGGTCAACAAGATCTGGAAGGTCTTCAAAGGGGCGGAGAACGAGGTCCTCGACCAGTTCCCGCAGCTTGACACCAAGGCCTACCCGAACCTCCCCAATAAACTCGAGTTCTTCCATGCGGAGGAGATCCTGGATATGTACCCAGAACTGCCCCGTAAACAACGAGAGACCGCGATTTTGCAGGACCACCCCGCGGTCTTCATCATCGGTATCGGCTCCGTACTCAAGGACGGCTACCCGCACGAGATGCGCGCGGCAGACTACGACGACTGGGTCACCGACACCTCCAAGGAGACCGGCAAGCAGACCCATGGGCTCAACGGCGACATCCTCGTCTGGAACCCGATCACCCAACGCAGACACGAACTGTCCTCTATGGGCATCCGCGTCACACCAGAGACGCTCAAGAAACAGCTCGAGCTTTCCGGACAGACCGATTTCCTGAAGCTGCCGTACCACCAGGCGATCCTCAACAACAAGATACCGCTGTCCATAGGCGGCGGCATCGGACAGTCACGGACCTACATGTACCTCCTCAAGAAGGCGCACCTCGGCGAGGTCAGCGTCACGGTCTGGCCCAAAGAGCTCAAAGAGATCTGCGAGCAAAAGAACATCCACGTTCTGCAATAAATCAGCAGCAATTACTTACTCCTTCTTTCTTTTTTTTACTGATAGTATTTCAACATTGTAAGAACGTATTTTTTGGATCTCCTCTTTTTTCATCGGTTGTTTTATATACCTCTTCTATCTATGAGGTAAACAGAGGTATAATATGAAGCATATCTTTTCAAAAAATTATCGAGTAGGAATGACAATTCTACTCATGACGCTGTTAGTCTGTGGAAGCCTTGGAAGCGCTACTCTTAAGGGGAACACTCCCAGCGCTCACAACAACCTTGATATCAGAACATCACAGAGCGATAACACTGTCTCAGTCACGATACCGATAGGGTCGTACCAGATCACGACCTCGAGCAAAGGAGACGAACTCTCCGTTGACAATTTCGGCACATTATTGGTTCCCGGGAAACCCGCACTCCCGTCAAAAATTGTTGAGATCGCGATTCCACCAGGGGCAACGATTGTTTCAGTCACCTACACCACCCCGGCAGGAGTGACACTCCCTGGAAGGCATTATCTCGCGCCATCACCGTTACCACAAGTAATTGGTACAGAAAATCAACAGATAGCTCAGCAACAACAGCAGTATGAACAAAACTACCAGGCCGTCTACTCAAGGAACGCCCCCTATCCATCGCACGCCGCTGAGTTCCTCCAAACCGCACACTACCGAAAATATACCTTGGCGGACGTGAGAATAACCCCGTTTTCCTATCAACCTGTCGCAGGGATAATCACCTTCTTCCCGGAACTCACAATCCTTGTGAAATACACGCCGGCGCCACAAGGGTTCCTTCCCATGAATGATAACCTCCTCGCAACCGAGCGACTCGCAAAAGAGTACATCCTCAACTACGACCAGGCACAGACCTGGTATTCATCAAAAGCACCAGCGACGGCTGGCCTTCATGATTTCGTCATCATCACCCTTGATTCTCTGACATCATCCATCACCCCCCTCGTTGACTGGGAGACCTGGAAAGGAAGAACCGTCGAGGTCGTCACCACCTCATGGATCGCTTCGAATTACGACGGCGTGGACCTCGCCCAAAAGACGCGGAACTTCCTGCGAGATAAATACCCTTCGGATCAATGGGGCATCCAGGATTGCCTTCTCATCGGTGGATACGATGATGTGCCGATGCGCCGATGCGCCCAAGACCTCGGGTACGGGCAACCAAGAACCGATCTGTACTACGCGGAGCTTTCCTTACCTGATGATCAATCATGGGACAGCAATAATAACCATCAATGGGGAGATGACGGGGACAACATCGACTTCACCACGGAGATCAGCGTCGGCCGCATCCCCTGGAGCGACCCGGCGATCGTCCAACATATCTGCGAAAAATCAGTAGCGTATGAACAAAGCACAGATCCAACATACAAAAACAACATCCTCCTCTGTGGAGCGTTTTTCTGGGAGGACACGGATAACGCAGTACTCATGGACTACAAGACAGACCCGACCAACAACCCCTGGATGGCTTCGTGGAACCGAACACGATTGTACGAGCATGGATATTCCTCGCACGAGATGGACTATGACCTGACCTACGACAATGTCAAAAACATCTGGTCAACGGGTACCTACGCGTTCGTGGACTGGGCAGGACACGGATCACCCACGGAATGTGTCCGCTATCATCCGTACGAAACTGATTTCGTCAACACCGACACCTGTCCGTCTCTGAACGACGCGTATCCTTCGATCGTCTTTGCTGACGCCTGCAGCAACTCCGATACCGATTACCAAAACATCGGTCAGATGATGCTGAAACAGGGAGCGGTTGGTTTCCTCGGAGCCACACAAGTTGCCCTCGGGTGCCCCGGATGGTCGAACAAGAACAGCGGGTCGAGCCAGTCCCTCGATTACTACTTCACCTCTGCGGTCACCTCAGGGAACTTCACCCAGGGACAAGCCCTGCAGGAGGCGCTCCATCAGATGTATATCAACAACCTATGGGACTACGTAAAATACGAAATGTTTGAATGGGGATCGATCTGGGGGAACCCTGATCTAGGGATCGGACAAACCTCCTCGCCCGGTGCACCCGAAACACCGAACGCACCCACCGGCCCAACCACGGGAACAATCTATGACACCTACACCTTTACCGCTACCACCCCCGATGACCCTGACGGCTCTCTCATTTATCTGAGGTGGGACTGCGGCAATGGGACCGTCAGCGACTGGTCAGGACCCTATCAAGAGGGACAGCAAGTCGTGGCATCGTTCACATGGTATACTCCAGGACTCTACGCGATCCGTGTCAAGGCAAAAGATGTCAATAACTCAGAGAGTCGTTGGTCACCACCGCTGAACGCCACCATAGATTTCCAACCCAGACTCGGATTCACCAAGGTGAAAGGGGGAGTCGGCATCCACATCACCCTTCATAACAACATGGAAGAGCCCTTGTATAATATCACATGGACAGTCCGTTTAGATGGCGGTCGCATCTTGTATTCCGCAGGGACGAGCGGGCTTATCCAGACTCTCTCAGGGTTTGAAAATGTCTCTGTCGCGACCGGTCTTATCATGGGATTCGGCCGTATCACGATCATGGTGAACGC
>DATKKD010000143.1:0-3501 GCA_035543435.1 Thermoplasmatota archaeon | reverse complement strand
AACTGATAGCATTTCCCTGCACAAAACCGACATCGTAATGTTTATGAGGCTGAACAATATCACTTACCCAACCAATTTAGTTGAGGAGTGAGGTGAAAGGAACATGGAACTGTCATCAAGTAGGCTGTTAGGAATCATAGGAGCGTTATTCATGGTGATTGGGTTGATACCAACCATCGGATTCCTCTTAATGATTGTAGGAATCATCTTCGTTCTTGTCGCCATGAAGGGATACAGCGATGCGTATCATGAAGGTAGCATCTTTCATAACTCCCTGTACACCGTGGTGTTTATCATTATAGGTTTCGCCGTCTTTATCGGCGTGTTGTTTTTCGGGTTGATGAATCTTCTTGCCTCTGTGGGAATCACGAACTTGACCCAGTTGAACTCATGGCAAAGCATCAACTGGCAGCAAGTGATAAACACGAGCAATATCCTACAATTTGTTGGGGCGATCATCCTCGGACTGGTGGTTCTCTTCGCCTTCACCGTGATTGCTTCTCTCTATTTCAGGAGGGCCTTAACCACCTTAGGCGAAAAAACCGGGGTGAAGCTGTTCCATACGACCGGAACAGTGTTCTTCGTCGGAGCATTGCTCACGATCATTTTTGTTGGGTTCATCGTCATATGGGTTTCGCTCATCCTGCTCCTTGTTTGTTTCATCGAAAGCAAGCCGCAGGTGCCGATGCCGCAGGCCCAGCAACAAACGCCGCAATAAAAAACCTTATCAGGCGGAGAGTTTTCTCTCTCCTCTCTCTTTCCTTTTACTCTGGGACGAATCTCACTGGAAGCGTTGGTCCCTCAGCCTTTTCTCGCGCAGGTACTCAATCTGCCTTGTGTACACGTGCAGTTCTGAGGAAACAGGTCATCGAGCATATGGCATGACTTCTCGAATTTGGACTTTAAATATTGTTTATTGTACTTGTTAGGAGTGACGATGATCGGTTCGCGCCCTGTCACTGTGATGCCGTGGCGTCTCAGGTCACGTATCTTGGCCGGGTTGTTCGTTAGGAGTCTCACCGAGCGTACGTTGAGCGTCATGAGCATATGGGCTGCTACCCGATAGTCTCGTTCGTCCTCTTTGAAGCCAAGCGCCTTATTCGCCTCGAAGGTATCGTATCCGAAATCCTGCAGCTGGTAGGCCCGTATCTTGTTTGTGAGCCCGATGCCTCTGCCCTCTTGGCGGAGGTAGAGGAGCACCCCGCTGTTGTGAGCGATTAACCTTTTCAATGACAGAGCCAGTTGTTCATGGCAGTCGCATCGAAGTGATCCGAACGCATCACCGGTGAGGCACTCAGATTGGAGTCTGACAAGAACATCTGATTTCCGGTAGACGTCCCCTCGTACGAGGGCGACATGATCCTTCCCATCCTCGTTGTTCACAAAAGCGACGACTTGGAAGGTCCCGTACCTAGTCGGAAGATCGGCGACGGCCACGATGTGTACGCATATTTCGATGTCCCTGCCTTTACAGGTGAACCGTCTCGAAGGTCGTAAAAGCTCCTCGATTTGTGGTTTTGTCAGCGGCATGGTACCTCAGCTCGTTCTCGTGGATGCGTCGTAGACTATTAATCTTTCGTAGATGAATGAATAAGACAAAACCTGATAATATTACTATAGAGTTGATATGCCTCACTCATGTCTTAAGAGACGAGTGGATTATCTCGGTGAGCGCATCAAGCTTTTTTTCATATCCAGCTTCAAGAGGACCTCGAATCACTGTAACCTTTAGCTTTATTCCCTCGGACAACTTGGATATATTCTTATGTCTCAGAATTTCCTCCATCTGTTCAAGACCTTTATCTTGACTGGATGCGGGATTAAGGCAGGTATTCACGAGAATGTACTGCGCAGTCGAATTTTTTATCTCTGCTTTCTCTAAAAATTTCTTCATCGACCTGATGATTTTTCCAAATCTGTTTGGTGCACTGAAAACGTACAGATCTGAGTCAGGGAGTGATAGTGGGCTAGCCTCATGAATTGACATGAGTTGTATGGAGTACCCTTTTTTTCGTAAATTCTCTTCTAGATACGTCATCGCTTGTTTTCCGTTACCGTATCGCGATTCATAGATGATACATATGTTCATTGCTGCTCACGATAACCATAACCATTTTTGTTATTTAAGATCGTTACGGGAATTTATTTTTTCCGTTGGGCCCTTGGGTAGAAAATGAAAAAAGTGCTCCCGCCTCAAAATGCACAAGTGTCCATAAGTATCGAGTAACTAGGGTATGTACGAGAATAAAAAAGGAAACGATAAATAGATGGGGAACCATTAAAAAATCAGACTCTAACTTCTTCAGGTGAGATGAACGTGACCGAAAACGAAGAGGAATACACAGGATATGTCAAGGCTGTCGCTGGAACACGCGTGACCATGCTGTCTCTTTTCTCAGGGTTCACCTTCACCATAACACTCTTTCTCAATCAGCTTCCAGACCCGACAGACTTCATCTCGCAGCTCACGCTCTTCTTCTTGGTCCTCCTGTTCGATATGTCGTTGTTTTTGCTGGCATGGCAAACCATCATCATGATCGGCACATGGAACGTACGCGAAGTACTGGGCCATGCGAAGTGGGAGCTCTCCGTGTTCAATTTGTTGCTGGTCCTCGTGTTCATTTTGTGGGGTTGGTTAGTCGTGTTGTTGTTCCTCATGAGGAATCTGACCTTCCTCACACTGACGTCAGGAATACTTTGGTTGATCGTCATCATCGCAGTATTGGTGGTCTTCCGTGGCACAGTCAAGCGCCTAGTATGGTCGGTCAAAGCTGAACTCAAGACCATCACAGGTAAACAATGAGGGTGCGGCTTTTATAAGTCCCTGCAGGTCGCTTATTTTTCCGGGTTCCGTCTGAGCGCAAATGCCCCGCCTATGATACCCAAGATGAGACCTACGATGAACCCTCCACCGGTGATAAAGCTGGGTATGGAGAACCCGATGATCATAACTCCCCATGTCTTTCTATTGACGGGTTTGATGCGAAGCAGGATCGCTCCGAGAAATACGAGGACGCCGACAATCAGACCGATAGCAGTAAGGCGATAAAGGATTCCTGGATCGTTCGCTGATGATCCGGGAAGGGTGGGAATGGCTCCGGGGAACCACGTCGTTGCTGTTCCGAGGAGCGCGGCATTGCTGATGATGAGAATCCCTGCCACGAGCGACAGAAGAAACCCTTTTGTTGGTCGTTCATGCTGATTCATACTTCTTCACCTCTGTCTTTGTTTTTTCAAATGACCTATTTGTTTTGAACTTGACGAGCAATCTCTTGTGCCCACGCTTTTGCACTCTCAGGTTTCATCGTCTCCTTTTGACTGTCAAGTTTGGCCCATTTCTCGGGAATCTTCCCTGGGAAGGAAGCAACCGACACAGGCTTTAGGTTATACTTTTGCACCAACGGCCGGAGAAATTTATCGGCAGCCTCCTCTGGCTTCTCTATCGCCGTCCCACTTGACAAAAACAGGAACAAGCGTTTGTCGTTAATTGTTTTGTTCTTC
>DATKKD010000142.1:0-29401 GCA_035543435.1 Thermoplasmatota archaeon | reverse complement strand
GTACACCGGTCGAGAAAAAGTCATCAAGGGACATTATCATGGTTGGCACGAGTGGTGTCTTGCGGATACCACTAAAAACGGTGGGATTCCCCGTGTATATAAAGACACCGTGTTCGAGGTCAAATACAACGACATCGACACGGTAAAAAGATTGTTCGAGCAGCATAAGAATGAGATTGCGTGTGTCATCATCGAGCCGATTGAGACTGAGCTTCCGAAGGATAATTATCTGCAGAAACTCAGAGACATCACCACCCAGAATGGGGCCTTATTGATCTACGATGAGGTCGTCACTGGATTCCGCTTCGCACTGGGCGGCGCACAAGAATATTTCAATGTCATCCCTGACCTTGCGGTCTTCGGCAAAGCCATGGGCGGCGGGCTGCCCCTGTCCGCGATCGTCGGTAAAAAAGAGATCATGCAGAAGGCGAAAAGCAAGATCTTTGTCTCCTCAACGTTCGGCGGGGAGATGCTGTCGCTTGCTGCGTTCCTTGCCGTGGTCGACGTGCTCAAGACCGAGCCGGTGCATGAACGGATCTTCAAGATTGGTAACAAGATTCGAGATGATTTCAACACGCTTGCAAAGAAACACGGCAGCAAAATCGAATGCATCGGACTGGGCCCCCGACTTGATTTCAAGTACCGGAACCTCAAGGGCGACAACGACCTGCAGGTGAAAACGCTTTTCATGCAGGAAGTCGTGAAGCGGGGTGTCTTCTTCGTGTGGAACATGCTGCCCTCCTACAAGCTCAGCGATAAGGATGTCGAATACACCTTGAAGGTCTTCGATGAAGCATTGAAGATCACGACAGACGCCGAGAAAAAAGGCACGGTCGCCCAGCTCCTCGAAGGAGAACCACCGATCACCGTGATCTAACCCGATTTGTGGTTTCATTAAAAGGAAGAAACGCTCCTATGAAGATCGCATTTCGCGTTGATGCCTCACCTGACATCGGCATCGGACATCTCATGCGATGTCTCGCACTGTCGGAAGAGCTCCGACATCGAGGGCACGAATGTAGTTTTCTTCTGAAAGTAGTACATCCAGAGGTTCTCGAGCGAATCAAAAAATTCGGGTGCGCCTCGTATCTTCTCCCTCGGACAGCGTCCCTTCAGCAAGACCTTGATTCCGTGATTGAATATGCCTTTGATAACACGGTCGACTGGTTGATTACGGATCATTACAACATCGATGCATCGTACGTGAAGGAGATAAAGCATCAAGGGTTTCACGTCCTCTCGATAGACGACACCGCCCAGATGCATTACTTCTCCGATATCGTGGTGAACCAGAACATCGGGGCTGAGAAGCTCGCCTTTTCCGCTGAGCCTTACACCACACTGCTCCTTGGCCCGTCGTACGTCATGCTCCGAGATGAACTCTTACGGCGAGACCAAAAAAAGTATAATGCCATTGTGAAAAAGATACTGGTCTCCCTGGGCGGGACCGATGCCGATAACTTCCTTCTGTTTCTGCTCCGAGCTTTGGAAGATATCACAAAAGACATCGACGTCCTTGCCGTTGTAGGGCCGTTCAATCCCCACGAGACTGCCCTTCAGGCATTTCGGGAAACGACAAAAATGGGTCTCACGCTCATTCGGTCTCCCCCAAACATGGCCGAATATTACCTACAAGCTGATCTAGCAATTGGTGCCGCTGGTAGCTCTTGTTATGAACTGGCGTACTTCGGCATCCCAAACCTCATGATCACCATCGCGGACAACCAGCTCTCCATAGCTCATGAGATGGAAAAACAGCGTATCGGAATCTATCTTGGGGAGAAACATGATCTTCAACCGGACCTTCTCAGGGAGAAGGTCAACGAATTCTTAGTAAATCGATCTCTGCGGAACAACATGAGCGCAAATGGGCAACGACTCATAGATGGGCACGGAAAAAAAAGAATTGTTGATTGTATCGAAAAACAATAGGAATGCAGAGTTTTATCCTGCTCTGAACATTTACAGAAATCCATAGACTATTGAGACACATCGCTCTATTATAAATCAATAAAATCAACGAAAAGTGCAAAGAGAAAATATTAAAAGAAAGTTGAATTATTGGACTTCCATGGATGATAATTTAATTTTTCGAATCGCCACTCCACAAGAAGATGAAAAAATTTTAAAATTGTACAAACAATCATTCAATCGCGAATTAAAAATGGACTGGTGGAAATGGTACAGCTACCAATGCCCGACCGGTGTAAATCGGACGTACGTCATCGAAGACACCAAGGACGGGAGTTTCGCGGGGAGTTATAGTCTGTTACCCATCAAATTATTCTTTAACGGCAAGATAACGAACGCATCACTCTGTACGAATGTGAACACTCGGCCGGAGTACCAAGGGAAAGGATTATTTGTCAAAATAGGCCATTTTTCTCTCGACCATGAAATAGATTTTTCTACCCCGATCACCGTAGGTATGCCAAACCAAAAAGCTTATCCCGGCCACATGAAAGTCGGCTGGGACATCATGTGCAAGCTACCTTTTTTAGTGAAAAAACATTGCAAGACCCAGAAACACGGCTGTCACGAGATCACCAAATTCGATGAGAGCTTCGACCCTTTTTATGAAAAAATCTCGAAGAAATTTTCGTTCATCATATTAAAAAATCATGACTTCATGAATTGGCGAGTGGTCGAAAGACCATACATGCAGTACATCAAAATTGTATATGACAAAGGGGACGATCTTCAAGGATACATGATCTTAAAGCATTTCGACGATCAAGGATACAAGAAAACACATATCCTTGATATCCATGCGGAAAACGACGACGTCCTTCATGAGCTGCTGGCCGCAGCGGAATCCTATGCATCCAAAAGTGATGAACTTAATATGTGGACAAACATCCATAATCCCTATCAACAATATTTTTTGGAACAAGGGTTTGTCGAACGAGAAGGAACCGATCTATTGATCATCCATTACAATTACGGCGAAAAGACACCAGCTCAACCCGGCAACTGGTGGTTCTGCCTCGCTGATAATGATGTCTACTGAGGTGAAATGACATGAGTGATAAATTTCCGTCATTCAAAATCGGCGATAGTGCGGCGCAAAGCAAAACGGTCACCGAAAAGGATATCGAACAATTCGCGGCCCTCATCGGGGATTACAATCCAATCCACATGGACGAAAAATTCGCAAAAAAAACCAGGTTTAAGGGAAGAATAGCCCACGGCGTCCTCGCAGTCGGCTTGATATCCTCGGTGCTCGGGAATCAGTTACCTGGCCCTGGGACGATCTACCTGTCCCAGACAGTCAAATTCTTACGCCCGGTCCGCCCGGGTGATACCATTAAGGCACGCGCCACTATCCTAGAAATTGAATCAAGTAAACGGATGATAACCCTTAAAACGGATTGCTTTAATCAAAGAGAAGAATGTATCCTGGAAGGAGAAGCCAGGGTATTGTATGATAACATAATGGGATGATCTGTGGGAAATCGTATGAATTTCAAAATCGGTCATAGAATCATTGGAGATAATGCTCGCACCTTTATCGTGGCAGAAATTTCATCGAATCACGGCCACAACTACAACCGAGCAGTCGCCTTGATAAAAAAAGCCAAGGAATGCGGCGCTGACGCAGTGAAGCTACAGACGAGTCACCCTGATAATCTGACCTTGAACATCGATAATAAATATTTCAAAATCAACGATAAACACAGCCTCTGGAATAAAAAAACATTGTATGAGCTCTACACAGAGACGTACACCCCGGTGGAATGGCAGCCGAAATTAAAAAAACTTGCAGAAAACATAGGGCTCCTCTGTTTTTCCACGCCTTTCGACAAAACAGCTGTCGACTTCCTTGAACAAATGAAGACTCCAGCCTATAAAATCGGATCTTTTGAAATAACCGACATTCCGCTAATCGAATACGTCGCCTCGAAAAAAAAACCCGTTATCATCTCTACTGGGGTCGCCACAATCGAAGATATCAAGGAGGCGATTCAAGCCTGCAAAAGAAAGGGGAACAGCACCATCGCGCTCTTGAAATGCGTCTCAACCTATCCAACCAGATTACCTGAGGTTAACCTTGCCTCACTGTACGACCTCAAAAGACGTTTCCACACGATTGTGGGCATATCGGATCATTCGCTGAGTGTTTCTGTCCCAGTTGCCTCGGTTGCCATCGGAGCAAAAATAATTGAAAAACATCTCATTTTAGACAGGAAAAAATACCCGAATTTTCCAGACTCGGGGTTTTCGTTAGAACCCCAAGAATTCAAGCAGATGGTGACCTGCGTACGGGAAGCTGAAATCGCGATGGGAGACAAGACCTACCGACTGACGGCCAACCAGAAGAAGATGCGGGATAATTTTTCTCGTTCTCTCTTTGTGGTCCAGGATGTGGCAAAAGGAGAGGTATTCACGGAAGAAAACATAAAATCAATCAGACCTGGCTGGGGACTGCACCCCAGATATCTCAACAATATCGCAGGGAAAAGAACGGCCAAAAAAGATATCCGAAAAGGGACGCCGCTCTCCTGGGAATTACTAAAATAAAAAAAGGTAAGGACATGTCAAAGAAAAAAATCATGATCGTCGCAGCGCATCCGGATGATGAGGTCCTTGGTTGCGGGGGTACCATTGCACGACTCGTCGAGGAAGGGTACGAAGCGTACACGCTCATCCTGGGGAAAGGAGTCGCAGCGCGGTATCCAACAGCGGGGGGAACGACAGAAAAAAACAAACACATCGCTATGTTACAACATGAAACGCAAAAAGCAAACAAGGCGCTCGGCATCAAAAAAGTCTACTCATTTAACGTACCGGACAACAAATTCGATTCAGTCCCGTTACTGGACATCGTCAAAAAAATAGAACAAGTGAAAAAAAACGTTCGACCTGACATCATTTTTACCCACTACAAAAAAGATTTGAACATCGACCATAAAATAACCTACGAGGCGGTGATCACCGCATCAAGACCCTTAGAGAATGAAAGTGTCAAAACCATTTATTCCTTCGAAGTCCTCTCCTCCACCGAATGGAACTACCCCCTGAGTTTTAGTCCCGCTGTCTTTTTTGATATTTCATCAAGCTTACAGAAAAAAATTCAGGCGATGAGTTGCTATGCATCGGAGATCCGTGAATTTCCTCATCCACGATCCTTAAAGGCCATCGAAATCAATGCAAAAACCTGGGGTATAAAAGTCGGATTGTCAACTGCAGAGGCTTTTGAACTTGTTCGATCAATCATCTAAGGGTAAAAAATATGGACATTACTTTTGACAACATACTCGACGTCGGAGGAACACTTGAAGAGTTGGTGAGAACCTGGAGAAACTCTTCGACCGTAAATCAATTTATGATCACGAATCATCACATTTCAAAAAAAGAACATCATCAGTGGCTCACCAATCTGAAAACAAAAAAGAACGCAAAGGTGTGGATAATAAAATATCGCGATACCCCCATTGGTCTTGCCTATCTCACCCACATCGATTACGAGAAAAAATCGACTGGATGGGGTTTCTACATCGCGGATGAATCGGTCCGCGGGAAAGGCGTCGGCTCAACGACACTTTGCAGATTAATGGAATACGTGTTTGAGACGCTTCGATTTCAAACGATGCACACACAGGTCTTGGAGAACAACACGATTGCTATGCACCTGTATGAAAAATTTGGTTTCACAAAGGATGAAACGAAAACAGAGAGCCTAGAGCGAAATGGGGTGCGGCTTGGTATTTTTTATATGGTGATTTCCAAGGAAACATGGATGAGTATTCACAACACATTGAAACCCACTGATTCGGGAAGCCTTCTATAACACGAAGGATTTTTTCTCTGTAATTTATCGGATAATTCCTAGGGGGTAGATTTTTATTGAAGCCCTCAGTTGTTAAATATGGAGGATTTGCTTGAGAATGCTACAGTGGAAAAAAAATGTTGCTCTTCTCAGTATCAGCTTTTGTCTTGTGGGGGAGCGTATCATTAAAATTCTTCATTTCTGGAGGAAAAGGAAATCAACCCACCGCACAGCCGGTGCCAATCTAACGACCTGTGTTTCTTGGTGAGAAGCATCATGTCACTACTCTTGACTCGCATCATTCAGATTTTACGACGAAGAGTTCGAAAAAATTTGCCATATTTAATAAAATATTTGTTTCTGTGATTAGAATACCACAATGTATTAATATTTGAAGGTCTTTCAATAACTATTAAGGGGAAAAGAACCATGAGAGGAAATTCGTTAAAAATGGAACTCATTATAAGCATTGTCGTCCTTTTGATATCGACAAGCTTTACTCCGGTATTTTCAGCTAGTAACAGTCAACCAATGAAAGACCAGAATGTCGAAAAGACACCACGTCTCTCGCCAGAACAAACCACGACCTTGACCTTCTACGTATTTGAAAAAACCAAGGTCTCCAAACAAACAAGCATCGTGTCGACGCAGGATGCAGCACAGATCAATGCACTACTGCAAGACCTCAAAAAAGAGCTCGAAAATCACCCCTATAACGAACAAATGAAGCCAATAATACAGCACCTTATCACTCTTCTCACCGAGAACCACGCGCTCCCCGCTGGAATATCACCACAAGACCTCAACATCCTGCTTGAACCGCCAAAGGCATTCACTAATCGCTTCGACAATGGGATTCTCCCCTTCCAGACCACTTCCTCGCAGTGGTTCTGTAACTTCGCGACCACGGGAACCGGCTCTGCTTTCCCGATCATCATCCTGCCTCGACTGATACCCATCATCCTCACACCGATTCCCCGTATTTTCGTGAAATGGTCAACCCAAGACGGTCTTACCTCGGTCGGTGGGCTCAGATCAGGGAAAGGTTTTATCGCGTATGGTAATCAAAAGGGTTTTGCGCTTGGCTTCTGGGGGATAGGTTTTAGCGTTTTTCTACCACCCATCTCCCAGTATGGGATTATCGGGTACGCGCTTTATGCCAAGGTCAGCGCCGACTACATGGAGTTCTGGCCGCTGAACAACCCGCCAGAGATCACCGAGACAGACCCTGTCAACGACCAGACGATGGTACCGGTCACTCTTAATGAGTTACGGTTCAGCATCGCTGATAAGGACAAGGACCTCATGAGCTACACCGTGACCACCAACCCTGACGTCGGGTCAGGAAGCGGAGGCCTGAAGCCCGACGGCGTGTATTCCATCCCGATCAGCGGACTAGAGAGCCTCACCACCTACACCTGGCAAATCTCAGTCAACGACGGTAAAGACACCACAGAACAGACACTGACATTTACCACGACTCCGACCGCCCCAGTTGTCTCAAATCCAATCCCAGGAGTTAATGAACGAGACGTTTCACCTGATCTCTCCCGGCTCCAGTTCCAATTGAAGGATTACCAAGGCGATGCCCTCGAGTACACAGTGCAGACGCAGCCGAACATCGGCTCGGACCATAAAACAGGGGTTTACAATGGCACCTATTCTGTGACCGTCAGCGGTGTTGCCCCAGGAACCGCGTATCGATGGTTCGTGAACGCCACCGATGGAAACGAATGGACACGCAAGGTCTACAGATTCATGACTGGGTATCCGTCTCCGTTCGATCCGTTCGCGTACGGGTGGCATTACCGGAAACAAATCATCATCAATCACACGCAGGTCGCTGATGACCTTCAGGACTTCACCGTTCTGCTGAGCACCACGGACCCTGACCTGATGAAAGCGCAGGCTTCTGGGAACGACCTTCTCTTCATGAACGATGTTGGTTCCGCGGTGAAGCTGCATCATGAGATCGAAAGCTTTGATGGGTCCACCGGGGCTCTCGTCGCCTGGGTGAATATCCCCCTGCTTTCCTCAACCCAGGACACTATATTCTATGTCTATTACGGGAATCCGGATGCGGTCGACCAATCGTATCCACAGAAGACGTGGAATTCGCACTACCAGGGGGTCTGGCACCTCAACAACGACCCCACGGGGAAAATTCTTGACAGTACTATCAATGACAATTATGGTACGAATCACGGCGGCATGATCCAATCTGATTTGGTGGACGGGAAAATCGGCAAATGCTTGAATTTCGACGGATCCGATGATTTTATTTCCCTGTCTTCCTCCCTGAAGGGGCAATCAGGGACCATCGAAGCATGGATTTATCTCAACACGCCGAGTGATTATCAATGCATCGTGACAAAAGGACAGTCAGATTCAAATAGCGCGTATTTCATGTTCTGTTGCCCAGGTGATGCCGCAGGTTTTTATAGCCGTGCGGTTGGCTCCGGTGCTGCGAATGTCGTGGGTGGTGATACAAAAATACTCTCAGCGTGGCACCATGTGGTCGGCATCTCAGACGGAAACATCTGGTCCGTGTACGTTGACGGCCATTTGGAATCCCTCACGGTCATCGGCGGCTCGAACAACGGCGAATGGTTTGACGATTTCACAGGGGACACCTACACCATTGGCGGCCTGAATCGTCCGAGCTACTGGGGCCCCTTCGACGGGTACATCGATGAGGTTCGCGTGTCAAACGCGCTGGAAAACCAGGATTGGGTTACCGCGCTGTTCCGTAATCAAAACGATCCCTCGAGTTTCTCGACGTTCGGACCAGAAGTGCCAGGCTCCTAATGCACAGGCAACTTCACACAATGTCGAATCCGTGACGTTCATTGAGGAACCACAAGTGTTCTATTCAACGAAAGATGATACTTAAAAGCAGGACTACCGTTTCTCATCCGAAGATTGCTCTTCTTTTACCTCGGTTTTTATGTACTGTAACATTTTCTTGGGGTGCAACAACTCGAGGAAGAAATCGAAATCGCTTTTTGTGAATTCTCGCAGAAGGTAAAGCACCGCCAGATACACGAGCAGACCGATTCCCACGAACAGGAGCAGGTGATACCAGTGGATGAGCGGGAATAACCCGGTGCGGAATGCGATGACGTAGAGCACAAGCCCCATAGCCGCCCCGGCGATGATGTGGCGCGGGGTGTGGATCTGCAGGAGCTGGATCCCTGTCAGCTTCTTCGCCGCGAGCCGTATCCATACAAACCCGACGAGGTTCGACAGTACCAAGGCCACCGCAGCGCCGGTCGGACCGTTGATCCCCACCGGGGTGAGAAGCCCCCATTTCGGGATGAGCAAAAAGTTCAATGCGATGTTGATAAGACTAATCCCCAAACCAATTTTGGCGAATAAACCTGGTTTGTTCATACCAACTAATAAGGAATAAAATGGTGCCAAGAAGCTTGCAAGCACCGCATAGATTGACAGGATGACAAAGGTTGATGCCGCGGGTAAGAACGCGCTTGTGAGCATGATGCTGATGACCGCGTTCACAAAGACGATGATGATGACGATCGGGGGGATCACGATCATGGAAATGTAGCGCTCCACTACCTTGGTGGTGCTGTTGATTTTCTGAATGTCCTTCTTGGAATGGTACCCCGAGTAGACCGGGAAGAGGACCGTGTTAAACGCGACCGAGATGATGAGGATGATCTGCAGGATTTGCTGCAGAGAAAAGTAATACCCGACCTCCTTATCAGTCCAGAAGAATCCGATCATGAGCTTATCGATGTTCGCCGATACCGTTGAGAGAATCGAGTACAGAAGGATCGGCATCGCAAAGGTGGCATAGCCTTTCCCTAGTTCCACGCTTGGTCGTTTCCATGGGTTCTTCCGTAACAACCAAAAACCGACCACCACCGTCGCAGCTATCCCAAAGACATAGGCCATGGCAAGCGATCCGATCGGATGACCTGCGAGGAACTGTCGCAGTGGTTCCAGTACCGAGGGCCATGCGATGGCCGGGGCAAGGCCGATGAGGCCGACTCCCGCGATTGCGACAAGAATGGACAGGGGCACCTTCAGGATGTTCTCAAAGACAGAGGTGATCTGCATTTTGGCGATTTCACCTTTACCGTTGAACGTGTAGGATGCAATCTGCTGGATGCTCGCAAGCGTATAGTAGAGGAGAAAAACGAGCACGACAGACTGTTTTGTTGCATCTTTGAACCCGAGATGCAGGACGCTGTCAAGAAAAAATATGGTGAACAGCGCTAAAATCACCATGATTGTCGTGAGGATGAGCTTGATCGTGAAAAACGTACTGATGCAGGTCCCGAGGTCGTTCCCTTCTGATATTTTTTTCACGTGCGCCTGGCCGAACCCCAGGTCGGCTATGATGTAGAACACGCCGATGAATGACATCGCCCACCCGATGTCGCCTAACGCGGTAGGTGCGAAACTCCCCCAGAGTTTCGCAATCACGACCAGACCCACGTACCCAAGAGTCCTGGTCAGGAATTGGGAAATCACCACAAGCAGTGATTTTCGTGCAATCATGCGAGTGGTGAATTCCCTCTACCTCTTAAATAGATGATGTATGAGGAAAAAAGGTGAGTTAGTAAATCCTTGTGTAGGGGTGGATCTCTCCTCGCACGTTTGCCCCAAGGCCGATGGCTGCATCGTTGCCGATCATGGTGCCGACGTTAATGACCGCATTGATGCCGGTTTGGACGTTATCCCCCATGATCACACCGAGTTTCCTGCGCTTGGAATCGATTTTCTTCCCGTTCAGCACCACCAGTATGTTGCTTTTATCAAGCCTGAGGTTCGCGACCACAGTCCCAGCCCCAAGGTTGCAGTACTGACCGATGACGGAATCACCTACATAGTTCAGGTGAGGCACGTTGCTGTGATCCATGACGATGGAGTTCTTTACCTCGCAGCCGTTGCCGATATGACAGAAATTTCCTATGGCTGTGGAAGGCCGAAGGTAGCAGTTCGGGCCGATCTTCGAGTTCGACCCGATGATCACAGGTCCTTCGATGTAAGTGCCGGACCGAACGATCGTGTCCTTCCCAATCACCACCGATCCTTTCATCACCACGTTTTTCTCCACGGTCCCCTTGATCTTTGTTGTGAGTTTCTTCAGGAGTTCCTCGTTGGCCTCAAGAAGGTGCCATGGGTACACCACGTCCCTCCATTGCTTGAGAAACACTCCTTCTATGGGTTTCTGGTTTGCGAGCATGTTGATGGAGTCGGTGATCTCGTATTCCCCTCGCGGTGATCTACGAGTCTTATGGATGTAGGTAAAGATCGAATCGGTAAAATGGTAGATGCCCGCGTTAACGATGTTGGTGAAGGGCTTCTCCATTTTCTCATAGATTTTTACGAGATGCTTCCCCTTGAGCTCCACAATGCCGTACTCGGTGGGGTTCTCGAGGTGAATCAACCCGATCTTGACTCCTTTTTTCATGATGTTTTTGATGTCGTTGGTGCCGAAAATTGTGTCACCGCACATGACGATGCAGTCGTGAACGAACGTCTCGGTGATCCCGATCGCATGGGCGGTCCCCATGGCCTTCCCCTGGTTCACATAGGCGATGTTGACGTTCCATTTTTTGCCGTCGCCGAAGTATTCGCGAACCATTTCGCTTTTGTAACTTACGACGAAGATGAAGTCCTTGAGTCCTGCTGCACGGGAGTTCAGGAGGTTCCACTCAAGAATTGGCTTGCCCGCAAGCATTAGCATCACTTTTGGTCGTGTGAAGGTCAGCGGGTGCATCCGTGTTCCTTCGCCAGCCGCTAGAATCACACATTTCATGTCTTGGTTCGCTCCTTATTCAACCGTGACTGATTTCGCAAGGTTCCTTGGTTTATCGATCGGACATTTCCGGAGGTTTGCCACATGATAGGCAAGCAGTTGGAGGACGACGGTGATTGGGATGGACGGCAAGATACCTGCGCCCGTGGGGAATCGAAGGGTGAAGTCAGCGTGTTTCTCGATTTCGGTGTCGGTATCCTCTGCAATCGCGATGACCTTGGCACCTCTTGCTTTGACTTCGCCGATGTTCGCAATCATCTTTTCGTAGGTGGTATCCTGGGTAATGATCGCAACCACCGGGGTGTCTGTGGCGAGGAGCGCAAACGGGCCGTGTTTGAGTTCCCCGGCGGCGAATCCCTCCGCGTGTACGTAGGAGATCTCCTTAAGCTTCAAGGCTCCCTCCAAGGCGAGTGGATAGTTAATCCCCCGACCGATGTAGAACACCGAATGCGCGTCCTTTAAGCGTTTCGCTATGGCAAGAATGTCATCGGTCCGCTCTAACACCTCGCGGACATCCTTCGGGAGTTCCTTGAGGTGAACAATGGAATGGTACAGCTCATCAGACCCTCGACTCTCACGGAGTGAGGCGATTTTTAGCCCGAGGAGGAACAGGACGACGATCTGGGAGGTGAAGGTTTTGGTTGCGGCGACCCCAATCTCAGGGCCGCTCTGCTGCAGGATATACGCATCTGCGATGCGTGACGCGGTACTCCCTATGACGTTGGTGATCACCAGGGTTTTGCATCCAATCTGCTGTGCCTCTCGCAACGCGGCGAGGGTGTCAGCGGTTTCCCCTGATTGGGTGATGGCGATGATCAGGGAGTTTTCGACCCTGGTGCCGAAATACCTGTACTCCGACGCGAGTTCGACGAACACGGGAATGTTCGTGAGCTTTTCGATGAGATATTTTCCGACAAGGCCAGCGTAGAACGACGTGCCGCAGGCGACGATATGGATTGATCGTATCTCGTTGGTCAGGAGGCGTTCCACCTGCTCGGGGAAGGTGACCGACTCCTCGATCTCCGAGATTCTACCTCGGAGCACCTGATGCATGGTATCTGGTTGATCGTAGATTTCCTTGAGCATGAAATGAGGGAACCCTGATTTTTCTGCGTCTTTGATATCCCAGGTGATGAGCTCCTCCTTTTTCGGGATTGATTTTTTATTGATATCAAACACGCTGACAGTATCCTTGGTAAGAACGCACAGCTCCCCTTCGTTGAGGAAGATGACCCGGTTGGTATACTTTAGGAACGCCGGGATATCCGAGGCAAGGAAGTTCTCGCTATCGCCCACACCGATGACAAGTGGGCTTTCCTTACGGACTCCAATGATCTTACCTGGTTCGTCCTCGCAGACCGCGACGATCGCGTACGAGCCCTGGATTTTTTTCACTGCTGAAAGGACAGCATCCTCGAGGTTTCCTCGGTACGCCTCATCGATGAGATGCACGATCACCTCTGAGTCCGTTTGTGAACGGAACGTATGGCCTTTTTTAATGAGGTCTTGTTTGATGCTCAAGTAGTTTTCGATGATGCCGTTATGGATGAGTGCTATTTTCTTATCGCAGCTCACATGCGGATGGGCATTTTCTTTGTTCACGGTGCCGTGGGTCGCCCATCGGGTGTGGCCAATTCCTGATGTTCCCTTCAGTGGAGGAATGAGTTTCTCGACCCTGGCGATCTCACCGACTTCTTTGTAGAGCCGTAATTTTTTGTCGATGATTGCGACACCTGCTGAATCGTATCCCCGATAATCAAGCCGTTTCAACGACTCGATGAGCAGGGTTCGTGCATCTCGATATCCAACATAACCAATGATTCCACACACGATTACATCACTTTACTTTCACTTGGAATGTTCTTATAGATGTTCGTTAGAGGACTGATATGGCATTTCCTCCCTATGATTCTCCCTGGTTGGACCACGACATGGCTGTCGATGACGCAGTCCTCTCCAATCATTGCGCCAATTGGTGCATCGAGCTTGTGGAATTCGTTGTCACTCTCAATAATAGTCTTATCTGGTATGGTCGAAAAGTTGTCTCCAAGGATGCAGCCTTTCCCGATGACTGAATGGGAGAGGTGAGAGTTGGAGGAGATATGGACGTCATTCATGATCACACTGCTTCTAATCACACTGAATGGATGGACCACCGAATTATTCCCGATGGTCGTGGAAGGAAAGATGCAGGCGTGTGGCCCGATCTCACAGCCTTCGCCGATCACGGCTGGTCCAACGATATAGCATCCTGCATAGATTGTCGTGTCTTTCCCAATTGTGACCGGACCTTTCAGCGTCACCCCTTTCTCAATGGTGCCGTTCGTGGATTCAGCAGACCCTTGGATCATCGCTTCGTTCACGCTGATGAGGTCCCAGGGGTAGACGATATCCATCCATACACTTGCGAGAACCGTGTCGATGTGCTTCCCCTCATCGACCAGGGTTTGGATGACCGTGGATAAGGCGTGGATACCTTGCGATGAGCATCGCTCAATCACAGCGAACACCGAATGCGGGAGTTTGTAGATACCTGTGGAGATATACTTCCCGATATCCTCTTTCGGTTTTTCCACGATGCGGCTGATTTTTTTGTTTTCCACAAACACCACGCCGTATTTCGAGGGGTAAGGGTGTTCCTTGATGAGAATCGTATATTCTGAAGGGTCTTTCATGAGTCTTTGAATGCTGGATGAGTCGATGATGTTGTCGCCAGCAAGGACGATGAATGGTTCTTTGATGAACCGCTTGGCTTGGAGTAAGGCATGGGCTGTGCCAAGCTGTTTATCCTGATTGATATACGTGATGGTGACACCTTTGTAGTCTTCAAAATACTCCATGATGACTTCTTTTTTATAGCCAACGACGAGGAAAACCTCTTCGATGCCGCTTTTTTTCACGGCATTCAGGACGTACTCGAGGATCGGTTTGTTTGCGACTGGAAGCATGACTTTCGGCATGGTCTCGGTGAACGGTCTGAGGCGTTTGCCTTCGCCAGCCGCTAAAATCACTGCTTTTGTTACCATATGCTTCACGGAACTAGAACGTGAGCTTCTTTATTAGACTTTTTTCCCTGACTCATACGTTTTTTAGGACAAATCTCAGAAAATAACGCTCACCTTCATTGGATAGTAAAAACTATCAATGAATGTGAAAAAAGGTTTCATCGTTTGTTTCAAGACGCTTATCCGATGACTTGCACCACGTGCTCGTTCACAATGAGGAATTCGACGAGCTCCTGGGTTTTTTTCAGCTCTGCGAGGATGTCAGGGCTGAGGGTGTGCTTGAACCGTGACAGTACCCTGCTGCCGCTTGGTCCCCAGCTTCCGATATCCACGTTCTCGGCATCGTACTCCTTGATGCTGCCGAGCACCGTGAAGGACTCGGTGATCATGCGGAATGAGCAAGAGGCGCATTCGACCACCGTGCGATAAGGGGTGTATGCGTTATCGGTATCATAGATCGGCTCAATTTGCACAATGGTAAGCATTCCTTTACATTGAGGGCAGATCATGGTCCCTTGGGTGGTGTCATTCCAGATACTATTAAAAATATGTGCTTTGTTGGTGTTCATCTCTCGGTACTCCAATTCCTTCGTTACTTCTCCAACTCATATTATTATACACGCTTCTTGCATATATAGTTTTGGTAATGAAGGTTCTGTCTTTTTTCGGGTGATTTGACTTCTTGTTTTTAGGTTGTAACAAATCGGGTGATTTATTAGAATTTTTAGAATCTTCAAACCAACAGATAAGATATATTTTTAGATTAACAATTTTTTTACTACAATAACAACAATATCTTGCCCCAGGAAAAACATATTTGTTACAAGAATCACAATGCATTCTTGCCATAATATGTAAATCACAATAATCTCATCGAGCGTTTTCACGGGAGCGAAAAGGAACGGTTTAAAGTCATGCGTGGGTTCGATCAGGATAATAACGGTTGTGCTATGCTTTCAGAGGGTTTCCGTGTGCATTACAACCTTATCCGTGACCATCAGACATTAGGTGTGACACCTGGTGAGGTTACAGGGTTATCGAAGATAGATGGTTTCCGATGACTTGAGATATTAAAGAAAGCCACCTCTTAACTTTTTTTTTATTTTCGTTTTAATATTTATCGTACTAAGAACAGGAAAACAAACAGTTGCTCATTCAACTCTGTTCTTAGTGCAGTAGAAGAAGTTGCACTAATTTCTATTGTTATCGGACCCAAACCAAAAGGAAATAGAGTTGTGAAAATTGATTTATTTACCACCAAGTTATCAACATCAAAAGACTTTGACAGGTTAATATGACCAAAATAACCACCTCTAACAGAAACATTCCCCGTCACGTTGGTTGCATTAAAAACCCCTACATTGGTGATTGATACACCAGCACCGAGACCTGCATGGGTCTCAATTTGTAGGCGCGTTCCTATCCAAATATACACAGGTTCAGCATAAATTTTTGGATAGTCTGATGTTTCAACCATCCATCCAAAAATGCTATATGCGCCAGGCGGAGCATGATGTCCGGAGGAATCACCTTGATTCCAGGTATCATTTAAAAGATATAATCGACCACCACTTGGCAGCGTAAAATTGAATATCGTCTGGATAAAATACTTTCCATAACTCCATGGCGGGCCTTCATTTATACGATAATCACCAAATAGAGACGAATGGAACACGAAACTCACATTTGTAGCCCCGTGATTCTCGACATAAATCGAGATATGAACAGGTTCTCCAACTTGATAATTTAACTTATCGGTTTCTAACACAACAACAAGGTCATTGTCTGTAACTTTCTCGGAATTATTTGAGTTGATATGATATCCAACAACAATATTGAATGATGCAAGAACAAGCAGACCAATAACACAAATACTAATACAAATCAGAGGTATCTTCCCCGTACACTTTTCCTCCTTATATAATGCTAATACATGGCTCATATTTAAATTCTTTCATTGATAATCACCCTACTTGTTACAGCCTTTTAAACCCCGTTGGTATCACCCGATTATGTTACAGAACCGGTAATAAACAATTTTTATTCTTTATAAGGTTCTTATTGTTGTTTTTTTTACCTGGAAAATTCTTGGGAAAATCCACCTAAGTCCAGTGAGGATTTTTTTCTGTCAAAATCCTATAGGCTTATGTAACCGTTTGATGATTCTGTGCCTTGTTCGTTGGAGTTGCTCTGATGCAGCGGATCACGTTGTTGACGGATTTTGGCACGAAAGACGGGTATGTCGCCCAGATGAAAGGGGTAATGGCGAGTATCACGGATGCGCGGTTGATTGACATCACCCATGAGATTGCACCACAGAATGTACGGGAGGGAGCGTTCATCCTGTGGACGACAGCCCCATATTTTCCGGTGGGTACTATCCATGTTGCGGTGGTTGATCCTGGGGTGGGGACCCAGCGGAAAGGATTGGTGATTGCGACGAAGAAGCAGGTGCTCGTGGGTCCCGATAACGGTCTGCTGCTTCCTGCTGCCCATCTTCTTGGTGATTTCACTGTGTACGAGATTACGAACCCGAAGTACATGATTCATCCTCTCTCTCGTACGTTCCATGGTCGTGATATTTTTGCCCCGGTTGCCGCATACATCGCTCGAGGGGTACCGTTCGGGGATATTGGTACGATTACGACGCATTTTGTTGACTTACAGTTCGCTCTCGGCGAGCATCGCGGTGACCTCATCACCGGTAGGATATTGTACGTCGATCGGTTCGGAAACCTGATCACTAACATCCCTGAGGATATTTTACCAAAAGACACGAAGCAGCGACGGATTTCCCTTGTCGCCGGTGAGCATCGGTGGGACCAACTCCGGTTCGTCGAAAGCTATGGGTTTGTGAATCTCGGGGAAATTCTGTTGACGGCCGGCAGCAATCATTTTGTGGAGATCAGCGTCAATCAGGGGAATGCCGCCCATACTCTTGGTTTGAAAGAAGATGATATCGTCGACCTGCTATTGGGTTAGAAGGCTCTCCGTTTGACTGAATCGAGGGTCGTATATGCGTTATCTCCAATATAGTATAACGGATGAATATGATTGGTCCTTAAGAGTTCGTCTTTGAACGCGTCGTCATCGGCCGAGACCCCGACGACTTTGCCGACGAGCAGCTGGTGGTCACCAAGCTGTATGTCCTGCTCAAGGGTGCACTCGAGATGGGCGTATCCCTCTTTGATACGAGGCGTCGCCAGCTTGTCCGACGGTAGAAGCGTCAGGCCGGTCTTACAGACTTTCTCTGCGGATTGCCCGGAGTGCGTCCCGCAGAACTGGGCCGCCTCGACCAATGAGTAAGGAATGAAGTTCACGACGAACTCTTCGGTTTCCTTGATTAACCCATAGGAATATCGTTTTGGTGCGACTGAGATGCCATACAAGGGTGGTTGTCGTGAGATCGGGGTGTGCCACGCGAGGGTGATGATGTTGGTGTTTCCTTTCTTGTCATTGCAGGTGACCAGGACGGTTTGGGTGGGAAACGCATAGTGATAGTAGTGCTCAAGGGTTCCTTCATGTTTCATGGTGCTCCTCTCCTAATCCCTTTGTTTTGAGGACGGCGTCGAGGAGTCCATGGGCGTAGTTCACACAGCCGAACGCGGTGAAATAGTCTTGTTTTCCTTGGTAGTATTTGGTGTCCTCGTAGTATTGTCGTGCGAGTGAGACGATTTTTTCCTCTGTCTCACTGATGGCTTTTTCATGCAGGCAAGCGATGTTTTTTTCGAACATCACGATGTCTTTGTGTACTCGTGTTTTTTCGTCCATGGTCTCAGGTTCTCTGGAGAAGATGAAGGGACATAAATGTTTGCATTATAACCAATTTATCGGCTGTGTTCCGATAATTTATTTTGTCGGATGGCGAACGACAAAAAGAAAAGGTATTTAAACTCCGAAACCAACCTTTTTTATTATAAATATGAAATAAATTGGTGTTATGCATGCGTAGAACGAGATCTTCTCCTGACAGTCGCATGGAGATTGCGGTCCATGAGTTACTTGATTCCAGGGCCGAGTCACGCATCTATGTGTTCCTGCTCAGAAACAAGGGGGCTCGCAGTGATGACATCATCCGTGGCACTCACCTGCACCCGAGCACCGTCCGAGAGTTCCTCTCCAAGATGTACACACGGAAAATTATTTTCCGGAAGAAAATCCGTACCGAGAACATCGGGAAGAACCCGTACCTCTATTACGCGGTCTCCCCTGTCGTTTTGTTGCAACGACGGGTGAAGATCCTTGAGATGCGACTAAACAAAATCGCTCAGTTCACATGCGAACCTCATGAAGTCGCAAGCATCGTTCAAATCACCATAGACCAGAAGGAGGCGGATCAATGAAGCTCACTCGATTGCTTGCCACGGTCTTGGTGGAACGCCCGAGAACGGTCCTTCTCGTCTTCACCGTCATCACGATACTCGTCGGACTGCAAGCCCGCAATGTCTACATGCAATCTGATCTCACCTCCTATTTACCCGCAAGCGACCCGACCTTAAAGCTTTGGAACAAGATCAACCAGGAATTCCAGATTGGGTCCGCGGTCATCATCTACGTGCAGGCTGACGACATACGTGACCCTTACGTGTTACAGGAAATGGACCGCGTGAGCACCCGGATCAATCCGTATGAGCTCGACCAAGGACAACAAGACGGCATCGTCTCCGTGACCAGTATCGCCTCTCTTATCAAGCAAGAGAACGCGAAACCAGAACTCCCCAATGATCTCGGTGGCACAGGGACGGATGAGGTACCGACCGACCCTGCCCTCATTAACACTTATTTGACACGCATCCAATCCGCGGAAGGAACCCTGTTCCTCAACACGTATAAGGATGCAGTCATCGTCATTCAGCTCTCGAAGAACGCAGACCAGGAACACCTCCTTGAGACCATCAAGACCGCGGTCAGCAAGAACGCCCATTATTCAGAGATGACCGTGACCGGGGGCCTCGCGATTCAACAGGCCATGCAGGAACAGACCTTTCAATCCCTGACGATTGTGTTCCTCCTCGCCTTGTTGTTTGTCGCTATCAATATCTATCTCTTCCATAAAAGTTTAAAAAGTTTCGCGATTGCATTCTTACCACTCGGCTACTCCCTAATCCTCACGTTTGGAATCCTAGGAGTAATCCAGCCTCAGTTAACGATTCTCACGATTGCTGCAGTCGCCCTTCTCATCGGACTTGGAGATGACTATTCAGTGTATTACTCGAATCGCTTTGTTGAAGAAGCCTCGACAGAGGACAAAATAGAACGAGTCGAACGCACCCTCAATCGCACTGGAGGCGCGGTGGCCTTGTGTGCCGTTGCCGCAATCATTGGGTTCGGTTCCCTTATGACGTCCAACATGCCGCCGATGATTGCCTTCGGTTTCGTCTGTGTTCTAGGCACCTTCTTTGTTTTTCTCTCGGCGACAATCCTCGTACCTTGCTTGTGTCTCCTTTTAAAGTACGACGCCCATGAGCAGAACCATCAATGGAGGCGATTTGCGCGCTTTGTGGTCGGTCAACGAAAACGGTTGTTTTATATCGGTTGTTTTTTTGTGGTGCTTTCCCTTGTCGTGTTACCACAAGTCAAGACGGACGTGAACTTCCTTGAAATGGCACCGAAGGGGATTCCCGCGGTCGAAAAAATGGTGGAATACTCACAGAAGTTCGGAACAGGGACGAATTTTAACGCGTTGCTCGTCGAGACCGACAGCCAGGGTCTCATCTCCCCTGAGGTTATCAATGCTATCTACTCAATGGAGGTCAAAATCAGAGCGATGGGTGGTACCGCCTACTCGATCGCTGATGAACTCCATAAAATCAACGAGGTATTGAAACAAAACGTCATCGAGGAGAAAATCGCTGCGTTCGTTGGCGTTAACAAAATCATACTAGATAAAGTCGCACAGAAAGGTTTGGTGGACCCGGATTACTCTCGAACCATCGTCCTGGTGTCCTTCCCCGCGGATAGCTCCGTCGAAAAGCTCGAGTCACTCATCAACGGTGTCAATACCCTCGCATCGCAAGCAGTGGTTCCTTGCAACGGGACGATATCTCGTCTCGCAGGCCAAGATGTGGTCACCGTGGAAGTCAACAAACAGATCATGAGTACGCAAGCGACCTCCATGGTCACCGAGCTGCTCCTTATTCTCGCTTGCGTGATTATCGGGTTCTGCTCCACGGGATTGGGATTTTTAACGATCTTGCCTGTCCTCTTCGTCGTCGCATGGGAACCCGGCTCCCTCGTCATGTTCGGCATCCCGCTCTCCCTTGTGAATGTGACGATTGCTTCAATCATCCTTAGCTCTGGTATCGATTACGGGATTGTGATTACGCAGCGGCTCAAAGAGGAACGCATTAACGGGTCTTCAAAGGCCGATGCGCTGCAAAAAACCATTGAAACAAGTGGCTGGTCGATTGTCACCGCATCATCAACCACTGTAGTCGCTCTCCTTGCAACCTTCGCGGTGAACATCCCGATGATTCATCAGTTCAGCATCATTATTATCACTTTGTACAGCTTCTCCGTCATCGCAGCGTTTTGTATCATACCCGCGGTGTACACCTCAAAATTGGTGAAGTAGCAGATCATTTGTTTGCGATGTTGAACGAAAAAGAAGTAAGCGATTTGAGAGCTTTGTACTGAAAGATCGCTCCCGCGGTGAGGTTCATGTAGTAGGTGACGAACCGGAACAGGATCACGAACACTCCAAGAAGGTAGCCGTAGGATGCCCCGAGGATCACCCCGTACATCCCGGTCATGCTGAGTTCGGCGACCCCGCTGCTCCCTGGTGTGGTCGGAATGGAGACGATAACGACAAGGAGCATCTGCGCCGCATAGGAGTCAAGGAAGAACGGAGGGAGCCCCAGGCCCATGAGGAGCATGGAGGCGATCATGAAACAGACTCCCCAGTAGGCAAGCGTTAAGAATATGACGAACAAGAACGTTTTTTTCCCCTGCCCAGAAAAGTACATCATACTGGAATGAAAGTTATCGACTTCCTTTTCGATGAAACTCACAAGCATGCTAGATTCGCCTTCCTTGTTTCTTCGAAAGAGTCGGTTGATTTTGTTGTTAAGGAAGATCAATGTCGATTTGATTTTTTCGGGATTCTTCAACCCATAGAGGACAATGAGTAAAAATCCGATGAAAATAATCATTCCAATCAGGAGCGCGAACGTTAATGGGGAGTTGCCGAGACGGTCTTTAAAAATGTAAAATGCGAATGGGACAGCGATGAGGACACAGACGGCATCAATCAGGCGTTCCCCGAGGATTGCGGCTGTCGCACCGCCAAGCTTCATTCCGTCTTTGGTTAAAAGATAAATACGAATTGGTTCCCCCCCGACAAGACCGGGGGTGATGAGTGAGAGAAATAGATTAGCGATGACGATTTTGGTCGACTCCCAAAGACCGATATGCAGGTCCTTGTCAATGCCGTTGGCGAGCACCTGGAGACGATATCCCCACAGAATCCATGAACAGATGTTCAGAAGGATTGCAAGGAGAAAAAACTCATACCTGATGCTCGTATGAGTGAGATAATACACGGTATTTTTATTAAACGTGAAATACAACACGAGGATGATTACCGTGAGACTCAGTGTGAGACTCACGGCCGTGTACAGTTTTACTCTCCCTGTTTTTTTCTTGGGTTCATCCACGGTAGGTGGATATTTCGATTCTCTTTATGCTTGTTTTGGTAGACGGGTTAGCACCCTGGTGAACGAAAAGAAAGAGGTATAAACAACTATGCATTGTTCGGGGGAGCGCTATGTCGTTTCTCTCTGAGCTCTTCGCAGCTATCGGAAGCTTTGCCCTGACAACAATCCAGACATTTGGGTACGGCGGCATCTTTTTCCTCATGATGCTTGAAAGCATGGTCGTTCCCGTCCCATCCGAGCTTGTGATGCCGTTCGCAGGATTTCTCATAGAAAAGGGATCGTTCACCTTTCCACTCATCATTCTCGCCAGCACGCTTGGAAGTATCACTGGTTCCCTGATTTTTTATTACGTTGGGAAAACCGGTGGTCACGCATTGGTTGAAAAATATGGGAAGTATGTGCTCATCAACCATGACGACGTGAGAAAAACAGAGGAATGGTTCCACAGGCGGGGGGAGCTCACCGTGTTTTTCGCGCGGCTCGTCCCGGTGATACGGCATCTGATTTCTCTCATCGCTGGTATCGGGAAGATGGAGATAAAAAGATTCACATTGTACACAATCATCGGTGCAGCTCTTTGGAACACTATCCTTGCCTATCTCGGCTATATGCTAGGTCAACACTGGGAGGAAGTCAATCGATACACTGATCTGATTTCTTACGTCATCGTCATCCTCATTATCGTGTTCATCATCTATTTTGTCTATCGACATCTCAAGAAGAGGAAAACCTTCACTCCCTCCTAAGAAAGAGTCATCCTTTTTTCCGTAAAGTCCGTATGGAGCGAAGAAACGGGATGTCGATCGCGAGGTTGCCGATAAGGATGAGAAGCCCAAGCAGGAGTTCTCCGTCATAACTCGAAAGTCCTAGAGAACCGCCCCGGGAGTACCAATCCCAGACGAGGAACAGCGAGACGCCAAGCGGCACGATGATGAGGATTGGGGCAAACCACAACTCGAGCCTGAGTAAGATGTTTTGGATCGCTTCTCTTTGTGAAGGTTTCGCGTCATTCATGTTGTATCACTAAGTTATATCGGATGAATCAGCGGAGGGGGGAGAATGGTATTCCCGGTCAACAGCATGACCTGCCAGAACAGCGTCAACAGGATAGCAGGGAGGATCTGGATCATGAAATCATCGTCGATCCATTTCCATTTCTTCGCCTCCCCAATCAATGCTCCTGACGCGCCAAGCAGGGCAACCAGAAGCAGCACCCACCACTCCGCACGATACCAGGTGAGGAGGAAGAAGAATAGGGACACCACAAACCCGAGAATGTACGCGCGTTGTTTACCAAGATAGTACCTAGATTCTCCGATCAGCGGGTCAGTGAAAGATACGCACAGGATGCAGGGAATAGCAATCTGTTGCGGGACCAGGACGAGCAGGAGAAGTAACCCTACGCCGAAATAGAGGTAGCTCGCCGGCCGTCCTTTCTCATATCCACGCAATCCGAAAAATCGCCGTTGATCAAACTCCCCGCGGATTCTCCCGTAATCAATGATCGCGATGCAGGCCACGATCCCTGTTGGTATAATGATTTTTATAGCTCCCACCCAGCCATCGCTGGGGATAAGGTAGTACACAAGGAAGGATGCGGCAAAAGTATGGAAGGCGCGGCGGAACCAGTGCGCATCCACCTCAACCGCGTTTAACTGTTCGATGATATCCGCTTGATACTGGGCCATTCGTTGTCTGGTGTTTTTCCAAGGGTCCATAGCATCACGATATCGTACAATCTCGTTTACCTTCAATCACAGAGATTCGAATCAAGAGATCAACTAATGATATCCTGGCGCTCCAAGGTCATGATTCCCTGTTTACTCCCCACAATAACCTCATCAGCAAGCCCGATGAAGAGCCCGTTCTCTAGGACTCCTGGGATATTGTTGATCTCCTTCTCAAGGTTCTCAGGTTCGTTGATCTTCCCGAAATCACAATCAATGATATAATTCTGATTATCGGTGATGAAAGCTTCATCCATGATGGTACGAAGCTCCGCTGTGCACCCTAACGCCTCAAGCGCCTTTTTCGTCGCCTGCCAGCCGAATTTCGTGACTTCCACCGGTAAAAACGAGTCACAGCCGAGCCCTTTCACGATCTTTGTCTCATCGACCACGATGATGACTTTTTTTGAGTGAAAGGCGATGATCTTCTCCCGGGTGAGTGCGCCGCCGCCGCCTTTGATGAGGTTCAGATTCGAGTCCACCTCGTCAGCGCCGTCAATCGTCACATCGATTTCTGTGTTCGCTTCTAGCTCCACGAGCGGGATTTTCAGCTCCGTCGCCAATCGTTTGGTTTTCAATGACGTCGGGATTCCAGTGATGTGTAACCCGTTCTTCACCATCTCGCCAATCTTTCTGATAGTGAACTCAACAGTCGTTCCTGTCCCCAACCCAACAGTCATTCCGTCCTCGACATATTGGACTGCTTTCTCAGCAGCGAGTTTCTTCATCTCTTCTTGTTCCACTGATGCACCCAGAGGGTAATAAGAGAACGAATACAAAAACTTATACATCTTACACTTTATACGGAAGTGAAAACTATGTTGGCAAAATGTGATGAACACGGCTACTTTCGAGGAGACACGTGCCCTATCTGTAACAAGAAGGGAAAATTCTTGATGAGCGACCGGGAGCTAGATTCCCTCGGCCGTATTATGGCTGGGGTCTTGCGTCATTTCCCTGATAAACTGGGAGTAAATGTCGATGGACATGGCTGGGTGGATGTCTCCGAGTTCGTTGAGGCTGTCGGAGGCAGCAGATCGGGGTTTCACTGGCTCCGTGAGGAGCACATCGAGGCGATAGCCTTGACCGACCCAAAGGGGCGGTATCAGATCGACGGTGGTATGGTTCGAGCAACGTACGGTCATACAATCGACGTGCGTCTCGATGATCTGCCTCTGGCTGAGATTGATGAGTTTTATTATCCTGTGACTGAGGAAGAGATCGACATCATCCTCGAGGGGGGACTCAATCCCATCGACCGACGAAGTGTACATCTAAGCGGTAGCATTGAAAAGGCTATCGAGGCTGGCAAGGTCCGGACGGAAAACCCCTTGATTCTACGGATTGACGGGAAGCGAGCAATGGAGGACGGTGTGAAGATCTATAAAGCTGGGAAGGACGTGTACGTGACAGACCGCATCGAAGCGAAATACATCTCGAAAGTCGAGGAATTGCCAATCACAGAAAAAATATCCATGGAAGAAGCACGTAAGAAAGAATCGCCAGCCGAGGAGGAGCCGTCCGTCAAAGAAGAACATGAAGAGGGTGAACAAGGACTAGCAACAGAGATCGAAGAGCAGCCATCGGTGAAAAAGAAACCGAAAAAAACTCGCAAAAAAACAAAGAAAACTGAAGAAAAAGATTAATACCATGAATGTTTTACCGAGGAACTCCTCGCTATTATTTTTTGGGCTTGTAGCTCAGCTAGGATAGAGCAATCGGCTCTTAACCGATCGGCCGAGGGTTCGAATCCCTCCAAGCCCGCCTTCCATCCATGTGTCATGAAAGACTACGCTCTAGCTAATCCTTGTTTCAATTGATGATACATGAAAAAATCCCATCCCACGTCAACCGCGACGAACACAGCAAGGATCGACAGGACTTGGAGAGTCAACGAACCAACCCAGAAGAGATGGTATGTGACGACGGGGTAAGCTGCGACGATGCCGGAAACCACAATGATACCGACAAGGACATTGAGTTTATTCCTCTTCGTGATGTAGACCAGATCGTTGAACTTTCCTTTCTTCGTCAGCCAACGAATCTGGACTGGTTCAACGATTGATCGTGCGGCAAGCAACACCATGAGCCATGGCCCGACGGTCAACCCATACGCAGCAACAAGAATCAGCAGTAGGATGAGCAGGATCACTGCTAAAGAATATTTGAACCATAAATACAGCGTCGGTTTCATTGTCATTGAGGGGTGATGCTTTCCTCGTATTAATAGGGTTTGGGGTAACTCTCGTTTCTGGGACGAACATTTTTATGCTTTTGGGCATTCTCATGAAGCATTCATTAACACAAGGATGAGTTGTGGGCTCATCATTCGATCAATGTCGTTTGGTGGTGGCATCCATAAAAAAGAAATGTCCGCAATGCGGCTCAAAAGCCGTACGGTTGTACCAGAATAAGACCGTGGAAGGAAAACGAAAATGGATTCCCATAACCTGGCATTGTACCTCCTGTAATTACGTCTATACCGTTGCCTCCGACACGTTAATGTACCCGATAGGCGGAAAACCCTATCAGGCGACATTTCAACAGAAATGCCCTAACTGCGAAATGAAACTCATACGTATTTTTCGTCATAAGAACCCTGTGCATGGAAAACAAGAATGGGTTTCTACTGGCTGGTATTGCTCGCGATGCAGATATGTGTGGCTTGATGTCCATTGAATCTTATGTCATCTTTAAAACAAATACAAAGGAGAAACCTGCTGTCAAAAATTAAACGTATGTACTAAAAAAATAAAAAAAAAGAAAAAGGGGAGGGGTGTTTATTTCGTCAGCACTAGGATGAGGAACACTGTCGCGTTTTGGCTCTTATTCGCTGTTGCGCCCTCATCACAGGAGACTTGGACGCCAATGACCGATTTCCCAAATCCTAGGACAAACGGTATCTTTGCTTTACCTTCAGCTGAAGCTGCAATTGTCGGGATCGTGTTGTTTTTAGCCTTTCCTATGAGAATTGTACCCCCGGTGAATGCGATGTTCCATTTCACATTGCTGGCGTTGGCGTCACCAGTGTTTTTGATGGTCGCGGTGACACCAATGGGGCCTTTTATCGATTGGATTTCAAGCACCGGCGCTGCAGCTATCGTTCCCCCGAGTGCGAAATTAAAGTCGTGAGGAACATTATTTAATAATTTAGAAGCATTAACCCAGTCAGGGTATCCAAAGTATACAGATTTAAACATACCCTCATGTAGTTTTACCGGCCCACCGACGGATGCATTGTGTCTGGACCATCCAGCTTGTGGAAATGTTTTGTTATACGCGTAGATGCAAATCCAGTACTCTGTGTTCGCCAGGATACGAACCGGTGGTGATAAGGTGACCGAGTAGTTGGCATACCACCTTGTGGTTACATTAGAAGTCCACCAGAATGAATGGGTGATCGATGCATTCTGGAATGAATACTTCGCGTACACTGTTCCGGGTTTGTTCCCCGTGGCGTTGTTGTTAAAGAAGGTAATATTCCAAGGGAACCCATAGTCATGCGCACCTGATGCGTATTGGCAGTTATAGTATCCCCCTTGCCAGGAGACGCTCTTAACATCGTAGGTGGCGGTTAATTTGAAATCATCCGCTGGGAATGCATCGAGATTCCCGGTCCCTGGGTAAAATTGTGCTGCTAGGACACCAGCCTTTGTTCCCATATAATTGTCCCAAACGAGATCTGACGTTTTCGGACTTGAGCTTGCCAAACCTACTTCAGTTGTTGACGACGTCAATGGTTTTTGATTCGTATTTGCTAGAACAGCAACCGATGAAAAAACCATCAGTCCTGTGAGTAGCAAAACAGCTGCCTCTCGCTTCATAATTTTTGTTTGCATTTTTAAATTCCTCCGCCAAATTCTATTATTATAACCAAGAACCTCTATAAAAATATTTCTCTCCCTTAAAAAACGGACGGAGACGTCAATAATTATACAATTATTTTCCTTTAAAAATGATATTATCATGATTCGCATCTCATAACACTCATACTGTTCCAAACCATCGAAATCAGCCAAGAATATAAATATGACCTTCTATTTTACGGCAGGGAAGATATCCAGAGGATTATCCAATGAAGCGCAGCTCACGAGTTTGGAAGAAGCGAAGAAAAATGCGCTGGAAATGGCGCAAGAAACGGATGCGACGAGAGAAACGAATGCGGAAACAGTAAATAGTATCACCATGGGAGCATGGTGTAACCCGGCATCATTACGGGCTCCAGTTAGGTATGATTACAAGAGGGTCATCTGATGAATGATGAATAACTGGAGCGATGACCTAAGAAGAGACCCGTCGATCTGGGTTCAAATCCCAGTGCTCCCATCCAAGTTCATAGGATAAAAAAGAAGAGGTTTGAAAGCAATGGAACTCCACCTGAAAAACTTCAACGTCTATAGTCTCCTGGCCCTCCTCATGCTCATCGGAGGAATCGTTTTTTATATCATCTGGGGCATAAGGTACAACGTGTGGGCTGACATCGGGATTTACTCTATTACCAGCGTCCTTGTGCTTGCTGGCCTAATCGGTCTCATTATTTCCCTCTCTATGGAAAGAACCGTTGAAGAATAAATTCTAGTTTTTCTCCACGTTTTGCCTCAAAAACGGCATAACATTTATATACCATTTTAGGGTGTTACACTGTAGGGATCACCGATGGAGCAGGATGAAGTCTTTAGGAAGTATTCTGGCGAATGGATTTTGCTTTTCAACGACAAGGTCGTCGACCACAGCATCAACCTCGAGGATGTGCTGAAAGCTGCTGATGAGAAGTACCCCGCAGAGAAATTCCCCGAGGATCATATTAGGATATCAAAAGTATTATCTGGGAGTATCCATTTACACTAACGCGCCATGTCGGAACCACCATTCGTCTTTGAATATCGTGATTATCCATTGATTCCGATAAGGTTTTCTAACAAAGACCGAGAGACGCCCTTGATCGACGCCCTGCTTGATTCCGGCGGTGATTTCATCGTCATCCCGCACGCGATCGCGAAGTACTTGAAACTCAAGCTTGAGAAAGCAGGGAACGTGGACACCGCGGGCGGGGAGACAACGTTATGTAAATCTACCCTCACCATGGTGATCTACGACCAGGACCGGAAACTTCGTTATGAGGGCCTTGAGATCCATGTCTCCGATCGTAACGACCTTCCTGTCCTGCTGGGAAGGCATCCGATTTTTGAGGACCATGAGATTGTGTTTAGAAAACATGAGAACCAACTCATTTTACAACCGATTCAACATTGATTTTTATCTCAGAAGTTGTTTAGGAGAAGCTTTAAATCAGACTACTTAGATTCATGGTTTGAGGAAATGACTATGCCGTATATGCACGAAGGATGGACATTATATAAGAGGGATGTCACCCTCAAAGGCGGACGGAAACAAACGATTTATTTCTTTAGCAAACGATCACCAAAAAGTGGGACTCCCACTGATTTACCACC
>DATKKD010000141.1:0-17455 GCA_035543435.1 Thermoplasmatota archaeon | reverse complement strand
CGATGGAATCCTGGAGTATCTTCAACAGGAGGGTGGTTTTGCCTACCCGACGTAACCCTTTCAGTGCGATTATCTGGGGGAGTGGAATGTATTTTTTGAGATGTCGGTGAAGTTCCCGCTCTTTGTATTCGAGTTGTACTGGTCCTTTCCACCAGGGGTTGGATTCGATGAGAATATCATGGATATTTGGCATATTAACTTAACCTATATTCTATTTTACGTTAAATGTAATTAACTTAAATTATTTAACCTTTTCCCTCAATAATGTCATCTACTACATTAACTCACCAGTGACAGGCTCAAAGCCCACTCCTAAATTGGTCGGGGAACTTCACATAACTTTCCAGGGATTTTCATTTTTTCAATTATTGTCACGCAACAAAGGTAGTGTTAGCGAACTTGTTAACAAATAGGAGTTCGAATCTCCCTCCCCGCGCTTTATCCAATAGAAATTAGATTTTCCCGTAGAGAAACAATGCAATCGATAGTATGAATTAATGAGATGATAGTCAATAATCTCGGATTATTTCGTTTTCAGGACGTTTTCTACGAACGAATCGATGTTCTGACCTCCATCCTTTAATGTATCTCTCCCAAATTGTACTAAGAGGGGAGAGCCAGCCATCTTAACTCCCACTTGATCCAACGTGGTCCTCATTATCCCAATGAACCGGTCCCTTTTATCGATCGGGCTCATACCTGTCGCGAACACTGCCACTTTTTTTCCCTTGATGTTGACCGCTTTCTTCATGAAATAGGTAATGAACGGCGAAGGATTTCCCGCCCACGTGGGTGTGCCGGCGATGATGAGGTCGTATTTTCCAAGATCAAAGTCCGTGTTTTTCATGGGCAGTTCCCTCTGCTTACTCGCTGCACCACCCGCGGTGAAAAAACCAGGTCGTTTGACGTGCTCGATTTCGATGAGATCAACGTCAGCGTTCTTTTCCTTCAACTTTGTTTCGAGTGTCTGTGCAACTTGCTTCGTATTGCCTGTCCTGGAATAATACACAATCCCAATCTTCATAGCCTCATCACTCGCATAGACGAAGGAAACAGCGTTTATAATTGTTTTCTTATGATACTCTTGTAAGGATTTGGGTATGTTTTTAAGGACTTACTCGCTTTGTGATTCAGGATCCATGCCTCGGAAGAAAAAGCGATTCAGCCATGTACAACGACGGTCGAATGCACGGAGACGAAAGCTGGGGTACGTGCCCCTCTTTGAGAACCCCTTTCCGAAAAGCGACGTTCGCAGCATCGACATGCATCACGTCAACGGCCTCATCGTCGTACCCTTGCCTCACCGGACCCATAAGATGATGGCGGATCATGAGAATCACTGCAAGCATTGGATTGAAAAATTGTTTCTCATCGATATCGATTCATTGCTGAGCTCAGACCTGCCGACCGCCGAGGCTGACAATGCCTCTTCAACAGAGAGCGAAAGAGATGCACTGCGGGGATACGAGACCGTTATTTTCGACGAACGATAACACCAAAGAAGCTTTTTTAGAGCTGGTTTATTAACGCTTGTTCAATGGGGATGATGTCGCTCATGAGCTGCTCCATGCTGTTCATTAGGTGGGTAGCCCGAAGGTTGGAGAGAAACAGCCCTTTCCGCATGAAGATGTCATACGATGCTGAGAGGTTGTACCAATGGTCGGATTCACTTGAGAGTAGATCTGACTGGTTCTTGCACAAACTCGGGTAAATCATACACGTTGCGATGTACTGCGCCACGTGCTTCTTGGCTGCTGCGAGTTCACCAAAGGGGTTCTGCTTCCCTGCCACGATCATGTCATAGATGTTCGGGTGCTCCGGGTCGAGATGGGTAAGCAGCCAGTGAATAACTAGGTCCACCGTATAGTTCAGCCCCGTGCCGCCATAGGCCTTGTACAGGCTGCCTGTTTCTTGGCTTTGATTTGCACCTTCTGAATAATCAATCTTCATCTGCTCTGACGCGTTGATTCCGCTGTACCATCCCTGGCTTGAAGAACCACCCGTGAGGTTCTCGATGTTACTTTGAAAGGCCTCATCGAACGCATCATGTTTTGAGAGAGGTGCACCGGTTTGGGTATAGGTGATAACGAAGTACACCCCGACGTTTTCGTGCGCCTGCCGAAACACGCTTAATGGCATCCATGCGTATGTTCCCAACCTTCCGTCGCCGTAGTACCCAGCGTTCGGATCATTATAGCAGATGCTTTGGTTCGTGTCGTTATACCCGACGACCACGATGACGTGATGCCCTGGGGGAAACATGGCCTTCCAGATGAAATCGCTGCATTTGAACTGGTCACGCAGCGACGGCAGGGCGAACGGGTCGACCATGGTGATGACCGGGACATCGTTGGTAATGTTCTTCTTTACCCGGGTGTAGAACTGCGCCCAGCGCTCTTCGTCCGAAAGGTTGTGGTCTTGCGCCATCCATTCCTGTTCCGTCACCCCGAAGAGGGACTGCATGAACCCGAAACGACCCCACAAATCCACATGCGGGAGTCGTTGGTCTGAACGGTACACCTGTCTGTACCCAGCACCGCTGTAAAACAAAAGCTCATTAATTGAGGTGTTCAGTCCCATGTAGTTCAAGACCATAGTCTCGCAGGCGTACGGGCAGTAGTTCACCTCTGTTTGAGCGACGTACGGGACCCCTTCAATCACATGGCTTCCCTGCGACCCGACCGTCAGAGGTGGGGAATAGCTGGCGACGCGAGCTTCGATACCTGAAAAACCAGCAACGATACTCTGCACGATGACGAGAACCACGATGAGCCAACTTCGGGTGACCATACAGACTTTTCTAATGATTGCATCAGTATATAATTTTTATCATGAAATGTTCATTTTTATCATGTTGTTTTTGTCAAAAAGAAGGAAAACCGGTGCAAATAATTATTTAAACTTATAGGGGTTGTACATTTTTTGGTGAGATGGGAATGTTGAAAAATTCTGATCTGATGAAAAACGTCACTGTTACGCTTTTAGCGATTACGAGCCGTCGTTCGTCAGAATCGCTCTCCATGCTCCTTCTCGATACTATTCTGAAGACGTTAAAACGGCGGTATCCTTTTTTGGAGTACGTGAAAATCCAAAAGAACGATGGCTACCAGGGCTCCCCTGGGGACATCATCTACGTGGATCCTGAGATTGAGACGATCGACCAGAAAACCGTCGCCAAGGTTGTCGAGTCCATGATTCGCATCATCGTCATGGATCTGAAAGAAAAAGCCGGGCTGTTCTTCGTCAAGGAACTACGGGAGCGGCTGGGGGATAACTATATTGATGTCTTGCGAAAGTATCAGGTTGATTTTGACTTAATGCAACTCGAGATTGACTATGCGCGTGAACAACGGAAGCGGCGGGCGGCATATCAAATCGGAGCCAACGGCCACAAGCAGGAGCCTGGTAGCGTTCTAGGGTACAATTGGGAAAGTGTCGCCAACTGGCAGTATGAGGGCAACGTGTGCACTCTCTATGATAAAAACGGCAAGGTGCTGGATAAATTATTCTTAGACCAGATTATTGAAAACCATGTCAGAATGATCACAGAATCCCAGGAGATGTTGCATGAGATTGAGCATATGGGGCAATTAACAGATCAGCATAAACAGCTGCTGAAAATCCTCTACTCGAAAGACCTCGACATGGAGGAGGCCCAGTATTATCTGAAGAAGACGCAGCAGCAGATTGAGGACATGATTCATGATCTGGTTGAGGCGAATTATTTGTCGTATGTCTCCGATAATATGGTGAGCATTACGAAAAAAGGGGTGAATTTTCTCCTCTCTTCTGAAGAAGCCGAGCTCACGGAACAAAAGTGATAGATACGACTAGATGCAGCAATTACGTTTGGCATCCTTGTTTTAAAAGCTAGATTCTCTATAATATGTTAATAAGATTTTGGAAAAATTTATTAATTGTTATGTCATCATCTTTTAAAAATTAATAATACAAAGGAAGATTTCATGACCACGACCAAGAAGATACTCATCGGCATCCTTGTCGCTGTCTTCCTTCTTATCACGGCTGGGGCGACGCTGTATTCGACAAAGATACCGGCAGTCCCGACAAGATTCACCGTCGTTACTACCTTCTATCCCCTGTTCTACTTCACCCAGCAAATCGCTGGCGACAACGTCACCGTCACGATGCTCATCCCAGACAACGTCGAACCCCACACCTGGGAGCCGACCGTCTCCGACATCGTCACCGTGAGCAACGCACAAGTGTTCGTGTACAACGGGGGAGGCTTCGAACCATGGGTCGCCGATGTCATCTCATCCGTCCAGAACAAACACCTCATCGTCGTGGACACAAGTACCCATATGAATTTGACCTCGGAACAGGGAATCACGGATCCACATTTCTGGTTAGACCCGTTGCTCGCAAAGACCCAGGTGGAGAACATCGCTGCAGGATTGATCCAAGCAGACCCTTCTCACGCGGCGACCTACACCCAGAACGCAGACCACCTCGCATCGAAACTCGACGCACTCGACCGTGACTATCGCATCGGACTGCAGAACAGGACGAAGAACGACATCATCACGACCCATGAAGGATTCGATTACCTCGCATACAGGTATGGGTTCGTCGCCCACGCGGCCATCGGCATCTCGGCAGACGCACAACCCAGTACGCAGGACATGGCGAGGCTCGTGCAACTCGTCAAAACCCTTGATCTGCACTACGTCTTCGTCGAACCCATCTTCTCCGATGTGTTCATGGACACCATCGCACGAGAGACCGGCGCGCAGGTCCTCGTCCTTGACGGGATCCACGGCAGGACTGGGGCGCACGCCCACATGGACTACTTCCAGATTATGGAGGAAAACCTCCGGAACCTCAGGATTGGACTTGAGGTGAAATAATACGATACTTCAAGAGGAACAAGAACATGGACAAGCAACCAATCATCGAAGTTCATGACCTCGATGTCGAACGAAACAACACCTTGATAATTGAGCACGCGACGTTTACCATCAATCGTGGCGATTACGTTGGCATCGTCGGTCCGAACGGCGGTGGAAAAACGACGCTCCTGCTCGCACTTCTAGGGGTTATCCCCTACAAGCAAGGAACCATACGGTTCTTCAACCAGGACATCACCACGTTCTCCCGGTGGGACCGCATCGCAATCGTCTCACAGGATGCGACCAACTTCGACCCACAGTTCCCGCTCAGCGTGCGAGAACTGGTAGCCCTTGGACGTGTGAACCGCACGAACATCGGACGACGCTTGAGCCAGGTTGACCGGGGCGCAGTCGATGAGGCGCTCCAGTTCATGGGAATCGCTGAGCTAGCTCAGAAGCGCATCGGTGAACTGTCAGGGGGGCAAAAACAGCGTGTCTTCGTGGCAAAAGCCCTCGTGCGAGATCCTGAAATCCTTTTCCTTGATGAACCGATTGCGGGCATCGACGCAAAAATGCTTGAGGAGTTCTACAAAAAACTCAGCGACCTCAACGCGCAGAAGGATATCACCATCCTGCTCGTCTCCCATGACCTGACCGCGGTGTTCTGCCGCATGTCAAAAGTGATATGCGTGAACCGAGAGGTCAACATCGAAGACATCACCAAGGACACCGATCCGAACACACTGCTTAAAAAAGCGTACGGCGAGCATTTCCATTTTGTCTTCCATGAGCACACCTGCAAGGGAGCGTTTGGCCATGTATGAACTCATGGCCGTGATTGATATCCTGCAGCTGGTCGGGTACCAGTTCTTCCAGCATGCGCTCCTCGGCGGAATCATCGCCGCACTCGCCTGCACAGGCGTCGGGCTGTTGCTCATTTTACGAAAGGAGGCAATGATAGCGGACGGCATCTCCCACACCGCCTTCGGCGGCATTGCCCTCGGCCTCCTCCTCGGAATCTACCCCGTGGTCACTGCATTAATCGTCTCCATCTTCGCGGTGCTCGGAATTTCCTACCTCAAGAGAAAAGGCTATGCCCAGTCAGACGCTGCGATCGCGGTGATGCTCGCACTAGGGTTCTCCACCGGCCTCATCATTCTGAGCTTCGTTAAAGGATTCAATGTGGAACTGTTCAGTTATCTCTTCGGCTCGATCCTCACCATCAACGAGCTAGACCTACTCACGGTGCTGGTGCTCGGATTCGTGACCATGCTGTTTCTCGGGCTGTTCTATAAGGAGTTGCTCGCGATCACCTTCGATGAACAGTCCGCGAAGCTCACCGGGATCCCCACCGGGGCGTTCACCCTCGGGTTCAACCTGCTTGTCGCCACCACGATTGTCCTTTCCATCAAGATTATCGGGATCATCCTCGTGGTCGCGCTGATCGTTCTGCCTGGCCTTACCGCGCTGCAGCTCCGCCGGTCTTTCCGACAGACCCTGTTCGCCTCCTTCGGGTTTGGCGGCTTGAGCGTGTTCGCCGGCATCTTCCTTTCCGCGTTGTTCGACGTCGCCACGAGCGGTGTGATCGTGGTCCTCGCCGTCGTGTTCTTCTTGATTGTCGTACTCTTTCGGAGGGTCAGATAAATGGCGAAAAACTCGAAAGAACTCACCATCGTCTCCATAAGCCTACCGAAGCGGATCAATAGCGACATCGACCATGCTCTCGCGGAGCTCGGGTACATGAGCCGCTCGGAGCTCATCCGTGACGCGGTCCGGGAGTTCCTCAGGGAGAAGAAAAAACTTGAGGAAGTGAGGGGGACAGTCGAAGGCGTCATCACCCTGCTCTACAACCATGACGTCGCTTCGAAAGTGTCCGAGGTGCGGCATCACTTCAAGGGCATCTTCCGGTCGTTCATGCACTCCGATTTCGACATCGACAACTGCTCCTGCTGCGAGGTCCTCCTCTTCTCAGGGGATGCTGGTACGGTGAGGAAGGCGTACTATGAGCTGAAGGCAATCAAAGGGGTCGACGAAACGCATCTTTACGTCGCGTCACGATAGCACTCTCAGATCTTCCAAAGTGCTCCTGCCTCAGTGCAGCTATGAGAAGACCAGTCGCTACTCCAGACAATTATTTATACTTATAATAAAATATATATAGGCAGGAGGAGAATGTTGTACCCAGTTATGGTGCATCAGAAATTTTCTTTCAATATATTTTCAAAACTGTTGGGAGCGTTCAGCATCGCCCTCATAGTGGTTGCGACACCCTTAGGCGCCTTCGCCAATGGTCAGATGTTTCTTCCCACACCATCTTCTCAAGGGCAAGAACCGCTCACTTCAACGCAGACCCAGGAACTCGACTTGCTGCGGGTCGAACATTTCCTGTACGTGAACGCCACCGAGGCTGTCGGTGTGTTCAATATCCGTTACTCGTGCCCACCGGACTATGAATACCAGGTCCCCATCATGCTGGAGTTGTACAGCGACAGCACAACCTCAGCAATCCTGCATTACCAGATAGAAAACGACACGCTTCCACCGAACAAACTCATCAATTTCACGCTTGCACCCATGAAACAGCACGACAGCGCCCTGCTCCATTTCTCCATATGGGTGCTCGTGAAGAATCACGACTTCCGAGACCTTCCACCGTACGTGAGGTTCCCAAAGGAATGCCAACTGCCCGAGCAGACAAGGACCTGGCTTGTCGGTACACAAGAGGTACAACTCCACAGCATCCTCATCAGACACAACGCAGCGGTCATCCGCGGACGAAGCGACAATCTGGTCCGCTACGCAGGGAAAGTCGCCTCCTTCATCAGGAACCATCGGTTCGCCTTATTCGTCATCGAACTGCACACCGGCCTGCTGTTCTCCCAGGACGCCCGCACCACCCTTCTCATCAACGGGGAGAATGTCGGGCGGTCCCATCTCGCCTGCGCGCTCTTCCGAGATTACCATGTTCCCGCACGGGTCCTCCTTGCCAACAACGACCAAGGGTTCTGGACGCAGATGCACTACATGGTTGAGTACTACTGTCCCGGGTACGGGTGGGTTCTCGTCGAGACAACAAAAGGGGTCTCACCGTACGCGACGAAACACCAGGTCATCAACAGAGTCTGCTACCCGACCGACGAGGACCATACGAAGAAGGATTACCTCTTCCGCTTCATGACTGGCGAGGAGCCGTGGTTCTGGATTAATTCTCCCGTTGTCACCCCGTACTACTCTGATTTGAAGAACGGCTCCAGCAGATCGCAGATGTTCACCGAGGCAAACACCACGGTCGATGAGCTCAGCGCGAACTACGCGTTCGTCCTCACCCAAGTCGTGTTCCGGCAATACCAGCGGTACTTGGGGATGAACCTCTCGGGCGAAAACCTACTCTATCTCCAGAATGCCACCTCATACCAACAACAGGCGATCATCGCGATGCAGCGACACGATGCGGGCGAGTACATCGCGTTGATGAATCAAGCCTCTGCGAAATACGCGCAGATCATCCCCTGATCCCTCACTGGTCAATTGCATACTTTTTTGATGTAGTACAACCAGCCGCAGTACACCGCGCTGATGAACGCAGGGATGAACAGGATGTACATAATCACGGAATCAAAATTTTCGAAGGTTCAGTTGAAAACGCTGCGATGAAGGTGATTGCGTACGACGCGAGAAACAAGAACAGGAAGAACAGAAACTCGAACGTCCGGCCAGGGATCTTCTCCCTATTCCTCAGGATCGCCCGCACGAGAAGCTGCCAGATGATGATCGTAAGAATCGTGCACGATGTCCAGGTCAACCAGAATGCGACCCAGTCGAACACGATGTCAGCGATCCCGATGAGGATGATACCGATGACCTGCAACAGGATGAACTCGATGATGCGTTCATGCAACGGCTTCTTAGCCATACGCTCGTTCCTAGGACCCAATCGCGTTCAGCATTTCTTCAAAGCTTCATTTTTTTGAAGGCATACGTGCCAATGAGTACCATGATGACGGAAAAGAGGCAGACGATGCCGAAGTCGAACCACACGCTAAACCTCGAGATGTTCAGCATCATACCACGCATCCCGTCGACCGCGTACGTCACCGGGTTCAACAAGATGAACGGTGACAGCCACGATGGAAGGTTCGTGATCGGAAACAGCGCGCCTGAGAGGAAGAACATGGGGAAGATGAGGAAGCTGATGATCAGCTGGAACCCCTCAGGGCTTTCCATCTGGGACCCGATGATGAGACCGATCGCGACAAGGCCGACCGTGACGACCAGCAAAAACGCGAGGGAGACAAGAACCGAAAGCACCGTCAAATGCAGCCCCGGCATGATGCCGCCGACCATGAACGCGAATCCGATGACAAACAAGATAAGGATCTGCAGCAAGGTGTCCGTCGAGCCACCAAAGATTTTTCCGACGAAAATCGAGGTCCTGCGCATCGGCGCGACCAGGACTTCTTTCATGAAATCGATCTTCTTGTCCCAAACGATGTACACCCCGAAAAAAATCGAGGAGAACAACGCTGTCTGAATCAGAACTCCAGGGTAGATGAACGTCTGGTAGTTCACCCCGCCGAAGGAAACCGCCGACCCGAGTCCTCCCCCGATGATGAGCAGCCAGAGCAACGGGTTGATGATGGAGGAAATCACTCGCGACCGCTCCCGCAGAAAAACCTTCGTCTCCCTGTACCAGAGGGCGTAGATTCCTTTTAGTTCACTCATTTTTCAGCCTCGCGTTCATAGCTTTTTCACCCCAGCCGCCCTCAGGGTGATCCTCTCGAATTCCCCGCCCGGTGTAATGCAGGAATACGTCGTCAAGCGTCGGTGAACGAATCTCCACCGAGTCCACTTTCCCCACCGTTTTCAGGATTTCTTGGAGATGCTCGTTCGCATGCTCTAGCGTGAGGCATATTTCTCCTTCGCAGGGGGTCACGTTTTTCACGTAGGGTAATCTCTGCAGCCCTGCGATGTCCAGGTGTTCCGCTTTGAGTCGGATAATGTCGCCTCCCAGCTCCTTCTTCAGATCTTTGGGGGGGCCAAGGACCACGATTTTCCCATGGTCGATGATCGCGAGCCGGTCACAGAGTTTGTCCGCCTCGTCCATGTAGTGCGTGGTGATGATGATCGTCATTTTATTTTCCTTTGCGAGTTTCTGGATGTACTTCCAGATGTAGTCGCGGGACTGTGGGTCAAGCCCGAGGGTCGGTTCATCGAGAAACAGGATCTTGGGGTGATGCATGAGTCCCCGTGCAAGCTCTAGTCGTCGCCGCATCCCACCAGAGTATTTTTTCACCCGGTCGTTTTTACGGTCCGTGAGGTCCACAAGTTCAAGGACCTCTTTGATCCGCTCTTCGCGGAGTGTGTCAGGCATGTCGTACAACCAACCGTGGAGCTTCAGGTTCTCATAACCACTCAGAATCTCGTCGGAGCTTGGGTCTTGGAACACGATGCCGATGGATTTCCGCACCTTATCCGGTTGTCGGATAATATCAAAGCCATTAATCATGGCTGTACCCGAGGTCGGTGGTTTCAGGGTAGTGAGCATCAGTAGTGTTGTTGTTTTCCCTGCTCCGTTGGGTCCAAGCAGCCCGAAGATTTCGCCTTCCTCTATTTGCAGGTTCAGGTTGTCGACCGCGACAAGGTTATTGTAACTTTTGGTCAGATTTTTCGTCTCGATGATATGCATGGGGTTCACTACCGCATTCGTATACCTGTTATATGGTTTTTCCTGCCAGATGCAATGAAATTTTTAAGGTGCCACTGAGGATGCGTACCCCCTGAGTTGTGTGGTTTCATCAGAGGCGTTCTATAAAGAGATAACGCAGAGATGATTCAACAATACATGTAAAAAGATTACAGGAATCATAGCAATGAAGTGATTTCCGAAGTGTTTTTGAACACAAGTCTTTTTTAAAAACAAACTCATACGATATTGGATGATCATGGGCGACAGCGATGGTGTGGTGTTGGACGTCCCGTATTTTCAACAAACACGGACAGCCACCTGTGGTCCTGCGTGTCTGATGATGGTGATGAGATACTGGGATTCCTCCTTTGAGTTTTCGCGTCGTGCGGAGTTCAATCTATGGATGAAAAGCTTTTCTCTCCTTTTCTTAGGAGGCACCTACCAATTTGGCCTGGCGAACGCGGCGGTGGATGCAGGGTACAAGGCTGAGATCTACCAGAAGTCAGCCTTCTCCAAGAATTATCCACGATGCCCTCGGCTTTTTGACTTCCTCGAGTACCTCGTTTCATTCAACACGCGTCGTACGCACATCCCCATCGCTTGCGGGACGGAGAGCATGAGCGCGATTCGTGGCTCGTTACGCCGAGGCATCCCGCCGATCGTCTTCGTCAACCTCGCTCCTCTTGTCAGTGAGCACGTGTTCCATTGGGTTGTCGTCACCGGCGTCGGTAACCAGACCGTCTATCTGAATGACCCGTACGTACCTGAAAATTCAGGAATGGTGACGAAAAAGGCGTACCCGATTCCCCTCCCAGCCTTCCAGCGGGCAATCGACACCGACGTGGGACGACACCTCCGTTTGCCCCCTTCTGTCGTCTTGGTCTATCGATGAACAGGTAGCGTATCGATACAGCCTCAGAGATATGTATTAAAATTACCATGCTTTATTTAGTCTGAATGAGGATCTTCATTCCAGATGAACTGAGCATCAGCACCGCGTTTTCCCCGCTGAAGCGCTCGTTCCTGTACACCTTTGCGTTCGTCCCTACCGTCATCACCCCCCGCCAGATAGCTGCGGTGACACCACCGCCCCACACCGTCATGATCGCCGAGGGAAACCAAGCGATCGATTTCGCCACCCCGTACGATGTTGTTCATATCAATTTCAAGACCGCGCTTGCCCCTACCGCGTATGATATCGCGGACAGGTTTCGGCGCAAGGGAAGCATCGTCGTTCTCAGTGGGTACCACCCTTCCGCTTTGCCTGAGGAGGCAAAGCTTCATGCAGACGCGGTCATCATCGGTGATGCGGTCACTCTCTGGCCTTCGGTAGTAAGAGACCTTGAAAACAAAGGCCTGCAACAGTTCTACAAGTTAGAAGGTTCCTGCGGTATGTTGGTCCTGCCTTCCACTAAAAACATCCACCCCCTTGGACATCAATTAGTCAACGCGATTGAGGCGACACGAGGCTGTCCTCAGCGCTGCGACTTCTGCCAGGACTCCAACATCCGGGACGGTGCGGTGTTCCGTGCTCGGCCGGTTGAGGACGTCATCGAGGAGATTGCTTCTCTGAGGCAGAAAATCTTTTTTTTCACAGACTTTTCCTTGACCATCGATCTGTCATACACGAAGGCATTGTTCCGGGGGATGCGTGGTCTTGGGAAAAAATTCATCTGCGGGGGGAACGTCGACGTGCTTGCAAAGGATGACGAGCTGCTCCGCCTCTCGCACGATGCCGGCTGTATCGAGTGGATTAGCGGGTTTGAGACGTTCACTCAGGAGGCGCTCGAGCAGGCACACAAGAAAACAAACCTTGTCGATCAGTACTCAGCCGCGGTGAAAAAAATCCATCAGAACAAGATGGCGGTGTTCGGGACGTTCGTCGTGGGGTTTGACGAAGATACGCCCGGCATCTTCCCAGCCATGCAGAACCATATCCGAGAGCTCGGGATCGACGCGGTCAATTTCGCGATCCTCACACCCTATCCAGGGACGCCGTTGTTTCAGCGGCTCGAACACGAGGGCCGAATCCTCACCCATGATTGGTCGAAATATAACCGTGAAACAGTCGTTTTCACCCCAAAAAACATGAGCAGGGGCGAGCTCGAGGCAGGGTTTGTCCACCTCATGAGGTATTTCGGTGCCCTCTCGTATCTTGGGTATCAGACGATGCGGGGTCTCCGTCTGGGGTTCTACCCCTTTATTTCGATGTTTGCAGGAAACCTTGGACAGTACATGAAAGCCGTGTGAAGCGGCGTCATCCTTCTGGCTTGTAGCAGGTGTTCCTGTCGCAGGTGCCCTCGATGTTGACGCACTGTTCGCACTCCGTCTGAATCACCGTGTGCGTGATGTTATAGGTCGTCTTGAGCATATCGTTGATCTCTGTGATGATCTTGTTCAGCGAGCTTACATCCTTGGTATCAATCAGCACATGCGCGGAGAGCGCGTACACGTCCGAGCCGATGCTCCAGATATGGAGGTCATGGACTTGCTTGACGCTTGGGATTTTCCTGATATTATCCGATACCTTCAACAGGTCGATGTGCGGTGGCACCGCCTCCATGAGGATGTTCATTGACTCCCTGATGAGCCGCAGGCATCCGATGAAGATGAACACCCCGATGAGTGCGCTCATGATCGGGTCAAAGATGTAGTTTCCTGTGATGATGATGAGCACGCCTGCGACCACCACACCAATCGAAGAGATGGTATCACTGAGCACGTGCAGGTACGCGCCGCGCACGTTCAGGTTCTGCTGCTCTTCTCCCTGCATTCTGAGGACGACATACAGGTTCGCGGCAAGGCCGATGATTGCGACGATGAACATCTCAGGACCGTTGATCCGCTGTGGTGTGAGGAATCTGAGGTACGACTGGTACAGGATGAGCAGGGTGAGGATGATGAGGATGATGCCGTTGGCGATCGCGGCGAGGATCTCTGCTCGGTAGAACCCGTAGGTGTACTCTTTCGTGGAGGCTTTCTTGGAAAGGCGCATCGCGAAATAGGCAAGCAGGAGCGCGAGAAGGTCGATGAGAACATGCCCCGCGTCGCTGATCAAGGCCAGGCTGTTCGCATAGATACCGCCCCCTACTTCTAAGAGTAAGGCGAACAAGGACAGGAAGATGAAGATCCTGAATTTCTTCTGTAAAACATCCCGTTGCATCATGCAGCCTCAATAACGATGTTGACTATTAAAAAGGTTGTTTCAATGATAAAGGATGCCACTGATCGAGTATTATCGATGGAATTTTTTTTGTTCCTAGCACCTTGATATAGACGAACCGTTCACCAATCTTTAGTGGCTTTTCTATTTTGTTCCTGGTTTTTCTGGATCGACTTCACTACCTCTTGTCTTTTTTGTTTATTTTTAAGGGCTGTTGTCGTTTCGTCTTTTTCACGATTCGTTGCCCTTGTTTTGCGTTATTTTGTGTGCGTATGAAAGGTCTTTTTGCGTGCGCTTTAGTCTTGCGAGGCTTCTCAGAGAAAAGGTACAGCACGAGTTTCTGGTCGCCATGATCAATGGCCCAGGTGCGCAGTACCACCGGTGTTCTGGTGCCGTTTTTTGTCATACACTCAAGCTCGAGCTCGTATCCACCGAGTTCTGGTGTGTGTAGCAACGATGCGACCTTGGTTTGATCCTTCGGAGCAACAAAATCAGAGAGGCGCTTCCTCATCATCTCGTCTTCGGTGTAGCCGCGCGATGCATACGCGGCTCGGTTGAAGTACAGGAATCTTCCCTCAGTGTCGCATAGGTAGATTGCAAAAGGGATACGATCGAGAATTGTGTCGCGGGACCATAACTCCTGGTCCATCATCTTTTGCTTGGTGACATCATGGGCGATCGTCGACGCACCGACAATCATACCGGTGTCATCCTTGATCGGTGAGATGGTGAGCGACACCGTGATCCGTTGCCCGTCTTTTTTCATCCGGACCGTTTCATAATGGTTGATGCGTTCGCCCTGCTCAATCCTTTTCAAAAGATCACCGATATCGTTCGGGTAATCAGGTGGGACGAGTAGAGAGATCGGACGGCCGATGACCTCCTGAGCCGAGTACCCATAGGTCTTCTCTGCGCCCTTGTTCCAACTGGTGATGACCCCGTCGAGGTCCTTACCGATGATCGCGTCATCTGTTGATTCCACGATCGCTGCGATGTACTTTCTCGCCTCCTCTGCTTGTTTATGGAGAGTGATGTCGGAGATCATCACCAGGCTTTGGGTGATGTTCCCCCGTTCGTCTTTAAGAGATGCACCATGAACAAGCCCGATGCGTTTCTCCTGGTTCTTGGTGATAAACTCAAGTTCGTAGGGCGGCACCTCTTTTCCTGCAAGCCGTTGTACTAATTTGTTTTTTGCTTTGATTTTTTCGTCAACGGTGAAAATAGGAACCTCTAGAAGCTGTTTCCCGAGGATCTCATCGGATCGAAATCCGAGCCAATCATAGAGGCGTTCGTTGACGTCCAGAATCACTCCATTTTTATCGAGCAGTGCGATGGCTTGAGGGGAGAGCCTAAAGATTTTTTCATAGCGTTCCTCTGCGGCAATCAGTCTCTGCTCATGTTCGATGCTGACCTGGATGGTGTTTCCCAGAGGCGGTTCGCCCTCTCCCTGTCCCTGAGATGGATAGCTGTAGGTTCGTTCCGAGTAGTCTGTGTCATCGTCCGAAGGTCGAGGTGTCGTGTAAAGACTCCCGGAGAGCTCCTCTTTTCGTAGTTCTTTCACAATCTCTGGTTCATCCTTCATCTTGTCCCCTCTTTCTCTAGTGGTTGGTCGATGCGATGTCCACATACGACCACAATAGATGGTAACACCGAAGGGATTTTGTAGTTTGTTGTTTTTACAATCCTTACCGTTGTCATTTGGATTGAGTCTATGCGAAAAACGAAGAGCGTCGCACCTTCAGTATTCCATTGTAATGGGCTTTCCATCGAAGTACATTCGAAGGTCTATGAGCCTGCAGAGGACACGTTCCTCCTTCTGAAAACCCTGGAAGTGCACTCTGGTGACGCCGTGCTTGAGCTTGGCACCGGCACCGGGCTTCTCGCCCTTGACTACGCCCGCAAGGGAGCCTCGGTCGTGTGCACGGATATCAACCCGTACGCTGTCAGTCTCACCCGTCGCAATATCGAACGAAACCGGCTGCTCCTCACAGGGCCTATCGAGGTGCGTCAGGGTGACCTCTTTCTGGTTCTTCAGCCACAAGAGCGCTTCGACATCATCATCTTCAACCCACCTTATTTACCCATCAAGGGTGTGGACCGGATCAGTGGATGGTTTGATGTGGCGACCGACGGCGGGCCTGATGGATTGCGACTCATCAAGCGTTTCCTCCATGGGGTCACAGAGCACCTCGTCCAGAATGGTCGCGGTTATTTTATTTTCAGCAGTCTCGCGAAGAGGATGACTCTTGAAAAGATGCTGAAACAAGAAAGACTCGCGTCCGAGATTCGTGCACGACAGAGGTTCGAAGGGGAGGAGCTTGACGTGTATTGCGTGACTCCGACAGGTTAAAAACAAGTAACGCTCTTACCTATTCATCGCAGAGCATGATAGTCATGGAAACGGAGTACTATCCCTGGGGTGGTGAATTCACTGCGTGTTCAGCGACCAGTTGCGTCGCGGTCGTCCTCCTGAACGTGGAGTACACGCCCTCCTCTGAGGTCGCTCTGTACGGTCATCTGAAAACCGAGAACATCGGTATCGAAAAAATCATTGCCAACATCATCTCCAATCCGCACATCCGATTCCTCGTCGTCTGCGGAGAGGACATCAGGGGGCATCGGTCCGGCATGTCGCTGATAGCCTTGCATCACCATGGGATTGACCAGCACCACAGGATCATCGATGCGCCTGGGGCGATTCCATACATCGAAAATCTCAACGAAGAGGCGGTCGCACGATTTCGTGCTCAGATAATGGTCATCGACCTGCTTGGGGTCACCGATGCGCACCGCATCGCTGCGACGATTGATGAATGCCTGAAGAAGTCACCTCCTTCGTTCGGTGAGCCGTACATCGCGATACGCATCAAGCCCGAAGCGACCGTGAATCTCACCGATAAACGGGCGTTACATTCAAAAATCATGATTGATTATCTGGGGAGAGTGACGAAACGAGGAACGTAAATGTTTTCCTTTACCCATGAGCAAAAAGTCGTAGAAATCTCCGGCGTCCGTCTCGGGGGTCAACCCGGGCAGTATCCGACGGTGCTGTTTGGTGGCGTCTTCTTCAAAGGGGAACCTGATTTCCAGGATATGAAACGTCACCTGCATACCCTTGTGGAACTCAGCAGGAACACCGGGGTTCCTGTGATTCCTGATGTCTTCATCCGCAAGGAACTCTGGATTGAGCCGATCATTGAGTTCATCGATAAGGCGCTCCCCCGGCATTACCCCTTCTCCGTGGATATCATCGACCCGGCCATCAAAATAAAAACGTTGGAGGTTTTGCGGGAAAGAAAGCTCCTCTCCCGTACGATCTTCAATTCGATCCATATCGGCAGCACGAAACAGGAGCTGGAGACGCTTAGCCTTTGTCCTCCTGCGGCGGCGATCGTTGTCGCCTTCAACCCGAAGGATTCATCGCCTGACGGCAGACTCGAGGTCCTGGAGAACGGCGCGCATCTCACCGAGCAGGGTCTTATTCGGCTTGCCGAGGAGACCGGGATTCCTAATCTTCTTATTGATACCGCCGCACTTGCCCCGGAGGAAAACAGCGGAGCCGCGATTGCAGCGATACCCGTGGTGAAAGAGGAGTACGGTCTTCCAACCGGGTGTGCGATCCATAACGTCGTCGAGAAATCCCTCTGGCTCAATGAGTTTCCGCTTGCGAAAAAAACCGTGGATGTCGCCTCGAACGTGACGGTCCCCTTGTTCGGAGGGGACTTCGTGATCTTCGGCCCGATTGAAAACGTA
>DATKKD010000140.1:0-6999 GCA_035543435.1 Thermoplasmatota archaeon | reverse complement strand
TCAGTATACTACTCAAGCTGGAATCGTACTGCTGTCCGATAGGTGCATTGTAAGAGGGAGAGGTCGTTGGATTCTCCATCCACTGGATTACCTTGGTCGAGTTATTCGTCCCGAGTTGATGTTGCAGAACCGCGACAACATTCGGTGAGAACGAACCTTGGTTATCATGAAGGTCGCCTTCGAGCAGGTGGATGATCCACACCGCAATCCCTTCCTTCTCGCTTTTCGCGATATGGAAGTTCGCGGCGGTCGGTATCCCGTCCTGGAAGTTGTCCGCGACCGCCGGGTGACCGCCGACCGCGACTTCGTAAAACCCATAGTCCCACCAGGAGATGAAGGCAGGGCGTTTCACTGGGTTGGCTATTTTCGTATCCTGCTTGTTGAGCCAGGCGAACGCGTTCGTCCAGTATTCCTCTTTGAACGAACTTGAGCCGAACGCAGAGGAGAAGTCCTTACCGAAGAAGTCGTACTTAAGGTTGCTCGAGCCGTTGTGCGTTGGCACAGCCGGGGTCGCGGCGTCAAGGGTAAGGAACCCGTTCGGGATGATGACGAGGAACGCGACAAACAAGATGCCGAGGAGGTGGTACACCCTGATGCCTTTTCGCAGCCCACGGAAGCCGCCACCAGCGTTTCTGATGTTGCGTGCCATCTGCTTGTAATCGATCTTACTGACGACGAACCAGACGATCCACCCGGCAAGCAAAGCGATCACCGGCACCATGTCGTTGAGGAACCTTCCTGCGGTGGTCGTAAGGTACGCATCCACGACAAACAAGGTGAGTATGAACAGGTAATCCTTCCGCCATTTCTGCTTATAGAACAAATAGATAAGGAGAGCGAACCCGGCCCAGCCGAGCCAGTACACTGCAGGGCCGAACGACATCACGGTGCGGCTCATACTGTACGTTCCTGCTTCCGCGATGGTCAACGCGACTTTCCCACCATAGATTCCTTGTCCGATGAAAGGGATGTACCCCGCGAGCGATTGGACAGGAGCCAAGAACGAAGGCACGGAGGACAAGCGATTAACAATGTACAATGCGACAAGGGCGAGGCCGGCGATAATGGCGATAGTGGGAATCGAGACGATCCAGGGGATTTGCAGTCGTTTAAAGAGAATGCATAACACACCAAACAAAAGCACGCCGATCGTCAGGTAGACGGGCAGGGTTAAGATCGTATGCGATGCCGTGTAGATGACAGGGAGCGCGATGAGGATACTGCTGAACATGAGAAGAAATATATTCAGGACAAATTGCTCCTCGATCTTTTTCGTGAAGATATCGAACAATAATTGCACGATGACATAGATCATAATGACGGTGTAGAGGAAGACCGCATCGACCCAAGTCAACGCGAGTGCACCAAGGGCGACCCCACCGAGGAGTGCGTACAACATTGAGCGCACTCGGTCCTTTTCCTTGATACTCAGAATCATGAATAAGAACGTAAGGAAGTACAGCAACAGGTTCAAGGAATCATGATCAAACAGCGCGAACGCGGACCCATGCCCCGAGCTCACTTCTATGGGGATGAGTGCAATGAGCAAGGCGGCAAGAAGCCCGGCCTTGCGCCCGAAGAGGATCTTCCCGATGAAATAGACAGGAAACACCAGGAGTGCACCAAAGAGGGCTGGGACGAACGCCATGCTGTACCCGACCGCGTCCATCTCGCTCATGAAGGGTCTGAGGAAGTAGCTGAATCCGATTGCGGACATGCTCAGCAAGGGAGGACGTCCTCCTGAATGCCCGAGAGGGTACGCGAGCAACGGATCGTTGGTGTTATAGTACGGGAATTGACCGGTTGCTACCGTCGTATTCACCAGGCGGATGTTATAGTACGGGTCAGGACCAGAAAGAAGGAATTTTGCCCCCAGCGTAGTCCCTAAGGGGTTGATGTTCGCATTGGTGGTAATGCTGAAGTATGAGTTCATGAACAAGACTAAGAAGAACACCGCGATGAGACAAAAACTGATCCACCAGTTTTTCCTTGCTTTGAAGTGGAATCGTTTCCGCTCCTGCTCTGGAGGCTGGGGAGTAGCTGCTGCTGGTTTCGACTGGTCAGGCATCTTGAGTTGGGCACGTTTCCGCATGTGTCACACCTAGAATATGTTTACAACCGTAAAATCAAAGCCTTATAAATAGCTTGTTCCCCATCGCCCTCCTTAATTTTTCAGCTGAGGGAGGGTCTTCTGGAAGGCTTCAGCCACGCACTTGGCGACGCTGACTTTACTGAACTCGTTTTCTATGGTGTCCGTGGAGATGATGTCGTCACATCCGGCGTTGAGGAGTTTTTCTTTCGCCTGACCGATGAAGAGACCATGGGTGCAGGCGACATACACCTCTTTGGCACCCTGCTTTTTAAGCTCCTTTATGGAGTTCGCCATGGTCCCACCCGTGGAGATGATGTCGTCGATGATTGCGACTCGTTTCCCATGGGCATCAAGCGTTTTGGGCGTGATGATGGTCGTGGTGCCGTCGATCCGGGTTTTCTCCAGGTAGTCGTACTCGCAGTGAATGAAGGCGGCAGCTTCCTTCGCACGGTCCTTTGCGCCTTTGTCAGGGGCAAGGACGAAATCGACCCGCTTCCCTTTCAAGTACCGAGCAAGTTGGGTCACCGCGGAGCAACTGAAGGCCGGCACCGTGAAGAACCGCAGGATGTGCTCTTTATGAGGATCGACAGTGATGACGCTGTCTGCACGCATGCTGATGTGCTCGGCAATCGCTCGCGCGCTGATTGCTTCGCCCTCCTCGAATTTTTTGTCCTGTCGGCTGTACCCGAAGTACGGGAGAACAACCGTGATTTTTTTCGCACCCGCATCGTGGACCGCGTCCTGCATCAGAAACAGTTCGACGATCTTCTCATCAGGGTATGCGGTCTGCACGATCACCACTTCCTCACCTGCGACAGAATCAAGCAGCCTCACATAGAACTCGCTATCTGGGAATCGTTTAAAGGTCGCCGGGAGGAGTGGCTGGTGCAGTTCCTGTGCAAGAGTAGCTGCGACCCTTCCTGCTGACGTGCCCCCAAGAATATGCATCATCGTGAACTGGGAAACGGTCAACATGTTTTTAGCGGTTTCGTAAGAAAGTTTTTAAAAGCATCCGTGTTTAATTCCCTACGGATGTGGGTGTGATGCAACGCAAATTTATAGCAAAAACCATGACGGTTGTCCTGCTTGTCCTTTCTCTTATCTGCGCCTCGCACGGATCTGCGGCGCCATCGGATGAAACTCAAGTCGAGGCCACTGTCACCTGCCAGTTCGTCACCGGATCGCAACTTAATGTACACGCACAAATGCTGGTGAACAAGATTACGGTCTTTGACACGGTCTATACCCGACAGGAGATCGGGCTCTTGGCCTCAAGCGACCCGTACATCATGGGCGCCATCATGCTGCGCCTCCACGAATCACTACGAGCACAGATCAATGCCGCCTTCAAAGACTCGCAAATTGACACCATGAACAAGAAACCAGGGTACACCGACCCTTACTTTACGGATGACTTCCGTGTGAACATGACTCCCTTGTTCTTTTCGTATGAGAGGCCGATGAATCTTTCGAACTTCCTTGGCGGGATGTTGGATATGGGTGCCGTCGTGACATACCACTGCAACCTCACCGCGGACGTTGGGTGGAACACCACCTACGCGTATGTGCTCTCTGCCTCCCTGGCTTTGGAGTACGCAAACACGCCGATGGTGACTCCTGGAAACAATCAGGTGGAATGGGTGGTGAAGAATGGAGACGGCAGTGCCGTCCCTGTGGCGGCCGTCCTCTCAGTCCAAGCGAAAAACCCAAGCGCGCCAGCGAAAGAAACCGAGAACATCTCCCTTGCGTTCATGCTCGACACGCGTGCGGTCCAAGACGTCAGCCTCATTGAAATCGTGAACGCGCAGGATATCAACGTGAGAAACTATGTGACGTTCCCCTCGTTCGTCACCGGGCTGCATGTCCTTCCAGCGGACGGGGTCCGTCTCTGCATCGACAACGGACTTCTCACGTGGAACGACGTGCTGACTCATACCATAGAGCCGGTCGAGGAGCACGTCACCCCGATCCTTGAGAACTCCACCTTCAACCAGACGCTTACGTTTAGCTTCGCATGGAACGCGAGCAGCACGACCAACTGCTCCGCGCCTTACAATGTCACCCACATGGACAGCGCGCCAGTGATCCAGGCGATCTTCACTGATCCGAGCGTTGATCTACGGATTTGTGGGATACCCAGCCGTGCGTTCTTCGGGCTCATCAACGCAGGAGCGACCACGACCCTCACCTCCCATGACGTGAACTTCGGCCAAGGCCTCGAAGCAGTCCCTTGGCCTTCGACATCTATTCTACGGCTTCCCGCAAACATCACACTCAACGGTTTGCATACCTATGTATGGAACCGAACCAGGTCCCTGTCAGGTCCTGTGGCTTCCACCGTGCAACCGACCCCACCCTACACAAGCGAGCTTATCAGTACGGCCATGGAAATCGAAGTCTCCAAGATGGACCTCAACATCGGCAGCGTCTTTTCGGGCAAGACAGAACTCACTGCGTCGATGAAACTGAGAGAGTACGACTCACTCTCCGTCATCCGCTGTCCTACTGAATTCACTCTCCCGCCGAAGGTCAACCTCACCTACCTGAATGCGGACGCATTTCGCCTTTGCACAGAGGAGCAGGTGTTCAAAAGCGACCAGCTCGACTTATTTCTTTCCGCGCAAAAGGACCTCTTTCAACAGAGGATCGCCGGCGTCTTGCGCGGATTGAACGTGAAAGGCTCGATTGACCGACAGGTCTTCACGAATTCGCTCGCCTGGGACGGTGACATCTCGGCCATGGATGCTTTAGTCCCCGTCGTCACCTCGAGTTACGCAAACCAGGTGAACAACATCGGGTTTGCGATGTCGCTGTGGCCTGCGACTTTGACCATCGCCTCTCAGCAGTATAATATTACGAGTTTGGGGAATCAGAGCGTGACGTACCGTTTCATTTTCCCGAAAGGAATCAGCGTGAACGCAAGCGACAGCCTCGGGACAGCCGTGACCACCGGTCAGACCCAGGACGGACATGCATACGTGGAGCTGACCCTCAATCAAGGGAACCAGTCATCAGTGCTGTCGGTTGTGCTCAACGCCTCACCTGTGTATGTGCTCGGCATCTTCCTCCCCTGCCTCTTGGTGTTTGTGCTCCTGGTCATCCTCATCGTCATCATCTATATCATCCGGAAGAAACGCGGAGGGCTTCGGAGGGGGAAAAAGAAGCTGTTCGAGCCCGAGGATAACGAGCCTTCCGAAGAGATGTCTGACTACTACGTGCCACCCCCACCCTCGAAACGGAAAAAATAAGGGTCACTGCATCGACTGTCTCAGCATCGAGGGGAGGAGAGATAATAGCGATGGTGCCGTGCGCAGGAGCGGGAAGGCAAGCCTCGTGGGATAATCGATGTCCCCGTAGGTGTTGATGAGAGCCTTGATTTTCTCCGTGTTGAATTTTTCGATGTAGCGGTCAAGCTGTTGGTCCGTGAACTGCGCGTACAGCCCCCGGAACCGCATACCTAGCGAAAGCTCATGGCCGATGTCCCGCGTCCAGCGCGCGTGGTACTCATCAAGCACCTTGTCGGTGAACCTGTCTTTGTGGATCGCGTGTGTCGCGACGATTGCGCAGTGGCGTGCGCAGAGGAGCCCTGGGTAGAGGCCACCGCCTGATGCGGGTTTGACCTGTGCAGCGGCATCACCGACAAGCATGACGTGAGCGTCCGCTGTTTTCTTTAATGCACCAAGAGGGATAACCCCGCCAAAACGTTTGAGCACCGCCGCATTCTCGATGAGCGGGTGCTTCAATAGTTGCGTGAAATAGTGAGCGATCGGGTGATCGTGTCGTTTACCGATGCACAGTCCGATGCGTGCCCGAGTGCCTTCCTGGTTTGTGGGGATTATCCAGGCGAAGAACCCGGGGGCGATGTCGTGCCCGGTGAAGATGTGGACGTAGCGGCAGTCGAGGGCTACATCTGCTATCTCAGCGCCGATCCCATGCAGCATCTCGGCTGGTTTTGAGAACCCAAGCGACGTCCGAATGACCGAGTTCGGCCCGTCTGCTCCGATCAGTAATTTTGTTTTTTCTTTGAGAGACCGGCCAAGATGGTCCAGGGTCACCTGCAGGCCGTCATCATCCTGTTTTGCTTCCATGATCTTGTGCTCAAGGATTATGTCCGCGCCCGCCGCCTTGGCCTGGTTCGCGAGCGTCGCATCAAAGCGCTGCCGGTCGATGACCAGCGCGTGCACGCGGTCCCCGCCAATGGTGAGCGTGGCGTCCGATGGCGCATGGATGTGGGCACCATAGATAGTGTTCTGGATGAGCTCGGTTGAATCCACAGGCAGGAAATCAAGGACCCGCTGCGTCACCAGCCCTGCGCAGTGCACCGGTTCTCCGATCGTGGGATGTTCCTCATACACCACGGTGTGGATGTTTTCTTTCGCAAGCATCAACGCTACATAACATCCTGCTGGTCCTGCGCCAGCGACCATCACGTCGTACGAATCCATTGACAGGGAATATCCCCAAAGATTTATAATAAAAACGGTGTTATGGGCCTCATGACTTCTGAGGAACGTCGGTTACTGGTGAGTGCGAAGTATCACGGTGTGTATTTCTTTTCAAAGAAGAAGGAACCCACTGAGAGGAAAAAACCGATGAACGTCGATCAGTCGATGCTCTGCAAGTTCGTGGTCGACGGCTCTGGGAAGCGGATCGGCGAGAGCGTATCGATGACAGAGGACGTGCTCATCATCAAGGCAGGTGCCAGGTTCCTCGGGGTGCCGCTGAAGCATGTGGAGAACAGGGAGAAGTCGCTGGTGGTGAAGGGGCTCATTGATTTTTCGAAGGCGTACGCGCTCGGCGAGGAGTGGCGTAAGGAGTCGTACCACGAGATGGATGCGTATGAGAAGCCGGAACGTCGAAAGTGACGAGTTCGCGTACAAGATGGTAATCGTTGCCCGGAAGGATTT
>DATKKD010000139.1:0-1996 GCA_035543435.1 Thermoplasmatota archaeon | reverse complement strand
ACTCCTGTCAAGAGTGAGTCCTTCTTACTTTGCATAAATGTCCCCCGTCGAATCGAAATCAACCGAAAAATAAATACTATCCATAATATGAAGTTTTCCTCTGTTGCTGTTCTTTATGATTCCGTTTATTTTCCTACTCATAAGCTTCACAGACTCTTCCTATCAATCGCTACATGAATCGCTCAAAGCGATCCTTTTTAGCCTTACAGATAGGGCAAATATCAGGAGGATCGTCCCGTGCGCAGAGATACCCACAGACCCGGCAACGCCACACAGGTTTCGAGAGCCCCCCAAGGGCTTGCCCCATTTCTTTCTTTTGTTCCTTCACCTGCGCCCGCTCTTCCCTGTTCGGTGGGCGACGTTCAGGAATCGAATGAATCGGCCGCTCTCCCTTCAACGCTGCCGTCGACACATACAACGCGCAGTAGCACGCGTCGAACTCACCGACGTCAGCGTCACGGTAGTCACACGGGCATATGATATCCAAGTCCTCGAACTTATCACCGGACGCGAGCCGACACGGGCACGCCCAGTACCCATACCGTCGCTCATTCGTCAACAGTCCCCTCACGAGGTCCTTGGTGAACTCCACATCGGGATTCAGATGGTACCCACCGGCCTCCGCCTCACGGTTCAACCGCTGATACACCGCATCGATTTCCTTTTGATCGATCTCGGTTTCTGGACTCATACGGCCAACACCTCCTTGATCTCGTCTTCCTTGAACCCGACAACGCATTTCTTGTCGTTGATCACCATGGTCGGATAGTTGCACGCCGGGTTCCACTTCTTCACCTCGTCCTCGATCCTCTTCTTCTCATCACGATCTAACAAATCGACGTCGATGTAACTGTACTCTACCCCAAGATTATTGAGAAGTTTCTTCGTCTTCTTACACCAGGGACAGGTGCTGATCGCATACAGCACAATTTTCCCCTTGCTTTTTCCTTCGACATGTACGACATTCATGAATCCTTCACTCCGTTTCTCATTTCACCTCTTTCAGATTCTGCAATGCGACAATCACGACCTCAGGCAACGCAGGGTGAATATGGAGCCCCTGAAACAGGGGCGCCGGTGACCCGTCAGGTGATGCCATCGCGTTGATCACCTCCTGGATAAGGATCGACGCATGCGGGCCGATGATATGAAACCCAAGAATCCTCCCGGAATTGCGGTCAATGATTGCCTTCGCAAAAGAATGCTCGTCCATCATCGCGATACCCTTCGCGGTCTCCGAATACAACCCGGTCCCGACCAGGATCTCATGGTTTTTTTTCGCCTGAGACTCTGTCATTCCCACCGATGCGATCTGAGGATAGGAAAACACGGCGTACGGGATCGCATGATAATCCATTCCTGCCTTGTGGTCATGGACGGCATTATGCCAGGCGATCTCGGCCTCCCGGTTCGCCACGTGTTTAAACATATATTTCCCGATAATGTCACCAAACGCCCAGATGTTTTTCTTGCTGGTTTCTAGATATTCGTTGACCTTGACAAAACCCCGTGGATCAAGCGCCACTCCGGTGTTTTCGACATGGAGTTTGTCTGCGTTCGATGTCCGACCTGCGGCAAGAAGGAGTGTCTGGGCGGAAAACGTTTTTTCTTCCTGTGTCTTTTGGTCTACCGCCTTCATCAGGTATTTTCCCTGACCGCTGATGACCTCCGCGGCACGCATGTTTGTGACGATGATCATCCGCGTTCCCATTTCATTTTGCAAAAGCTCGGAGATTTCAGGTTCCTGTTGGGGGAGCAGCCGCTCTCTCTGCTGAAGAATGGTTACCTTCGTACCCATCGCAGCAAAAAAATGCCCGTACTCGACAGCGATGTATCCCCCGCCGACAATGATCATGCTTTCAGGCGGTTCCGTTAACTCCAGTACGGTCTCGTTGGTGAGATACTCTACGGTTTCGATTCCTTTGATTGGGGGAATCGTTGCCCGTGCACCGTTACAGATGAAGATCTTATCACCGGAAATCCTCTCCCCATTCAC
>DATKKD010000138.1:0-14796 GCA_035543435.1 Thermoplasmatota archaeon | reverse complement strand
TATCCATCCTGCATGTCGTCCCATAACCTCGAGCACCATGATGCGATGATGTGACTCTGCGGTGGTATGGAGCCGGTCAATCGCATCGGTGACTATAGAGACCGCGGTATCAAATCCAAAAGTGTAATCAGTCCCGCAGATGTCGTTATCAATGGTCTTTGGCACGCCCACAACAGGCATGCCCATCTTGTAGAGTTTCAATGCGGCACCGAGCGTGTCCTCCCCGCCGATCGCGATGAGGGCGTCCAGTTTGAATTTCTTCATGTTCTTTAGGAGTTTATCAATGTTTGCTTGTTCCTTAAACGGGTTCGTCCGGGAGGTTCCGAGGATTGTGCCACCTTTTGGGAGAATACCTGAGATGTGAGCCTCGGTCAAGGTCATTACGTTCCCTTCGATGAGACCTTTCCAGCCATCAATAATACCAATGACCTCCCAGTTGTTCTTCGAGGATTTTTTTACGACCGCCCGAATAACTGCGTTAAGGCCAGGGCAATCACCTCCCCCGGTCAAGACACCGATTTTTTTCATATAAAACCCTGGTAGGTCGTTATCCTTCAATCCTTTAATAATGTATGGATTTTCCTCTGTATGATTCGTTTTTTTCAAAATGAAAACTAAATAAAAGATGACATAATTCCATTGCACCGGCAATGGTTTCATATGTCTGACCGAAAAGTAGACCAATTAGGATATTACTATTCGCAAACACAAGATGAATTATTTTCCCTCTTTGATTCATCACCAAAGGGCTTATCGCTCGCGCAAGCTGAGGAGCGACGACAGATCTATGGAACCAATGAATTCGCACCTGAAAAAAAAGAATCCTTGTTAACAAAGATAGGAAAAGCGCTCATCGAGCCGATGACTTTGATTCTGATTTTGGCATCGTTTCTATCCTATTTCATCATCCATGATCTGTTGGAGGCGCTTGCGATTCTCGGCGTAGTTATTATTAACACAGTCATCAGCATATATCAGGAAGGAAAAGCCGAAAAGGCTGCGGAAGAACTCAAAAAAATATTGTCCCCGCAGTGCAGGGTGCTCCGCGACGGTAACATCGAGATTATCGCTTCGAAATTCCTCGTCCCTGGTGATATTATTGAGTTCGAGGCGGGGGACATTATCCCCGCGGATGCACGGCTTATTTCCGCGTCCGATGTGCTTATTGACGAAGCACATCTCACGGGTGAAAGTGAACCTATAGAAAAACATCCTCATCCCCTCTCTGCACAGAATCTCAGATTGTATGAAATGAACAACATTATCTTTGCTGGAAGTAGGATGCTAAATGGATATGGGGCTGGGCTGGTGGTCAAAACAGGGAACGCCACCGAGATAGGGAAAATCGCAGTCAACATTCAAGAGGCAGAAGAGGAACGCACACCTCTTCAGAAAAAAATGGATCTTGAGGTCAAGGCACTCATCGCTCTGGCACTCGTCGCACTCATTCTTGTTCTCACTATGGGATGGCTTCGAGGAACAGACCTCGGATTCTCAGTACTCCTTGCAATCAGCATCATGGTCGCAGTGTTTCCCGAGGGATTACCTGCGTCGATGACGATTGCGCTAGCGCTTGCGATGGAACGCCTCGCAAAAAACTCCGTTATTATTAAGAAACTTTCCTCTATCGAAACCCTTGGGAATGTCGATTACATCTGCACAGATAAAACTGGGACGATTACCAAACATGACATGACAGTAAAAGAGGTGTTCATCGGGGAGAGATTCTACGTCATGGCGGATTTGTTTAGAATGATCGCTGAAGGGCAGTCCGAGCTTCTCCATGATCTCTTCCTCATCGCGGTGAAATGCTCTACGGCTCAAGTCGAAGAACAAGACGGGAATGTTGTCAAAGAACTCGGCGACCCGACGGAGGTGGCCCTCATCAAGGCTGCGATCCTCAATGGCTTTAAACCAAATCAGTTCGATTCTTTTCGGACGATCGATGCTATCCCGTTTTCCTCGGACCTCATGTTCTCTGCGATTCTCGCTGAAGATGCCTCAGGAAAACGTGCTATCTACATCAAAGGGGCCCCTGAGAAAGTACTGGCGCTTTGTGACTCATACTATCAGGATAAAAAAATACATCATCTCGACGAACATCATCACCATCATATCGTCAGGGAGTTGTCATCTCGCTCTGAGAAGGGGTTTCGGCTCATTGGATTCGTGAAAAAAATAGTGAGCAACGACATGCAGATCATCGATGTCTCGTCTCTGTCTGGTTTCACGTTCCTTGCAGCTACGGCTATATATGATCCACCGAAAGACGAAGTGAAACAGATGATACAGGAAACAAGGGAAGCGAACATCACTGTGGTCATGATCACCGGTGATAGTAAAAAGACTGGATTTGCGATTGCAGAGAACGTCGGTATCGCATCGGATATCAGTCAGGCAGTCGAAGGAAAAGATCTCGAATTGATGAGCGATGACGAGTTTGGCACACAGGTCGAACAGCTCCGGGTGTACTCCCGTGTTTCACCATTGGATAAACTCAAGATAGTAGAGAAACTCCGTGAAAAACATCACATCGTTGCGATGACCGGTGACGGTGTCAACGATGCGCCCGCCCTCAAAAAAGCGGATGTCGGGATTGCGATGGGCCGAGCAGGGACCCAGGTGTCACAGGAGGCGGCAAGCATTATCCTCACGGACGATAATTTTTCGGTGATGGTGAAGGCGGTTGAGGAGGGTCGGCGCGTGTATCAGAACCTGAAAAAACTCATCCGATACCTCATAACAAATAATATCGGAAAAGTGGTCGGTGTCCTTATCACTCCCCTGTTTGGGTACCCGGTCCCGCTGTTGCCGCTACAACTGCTCTGGTCGAATGTGGTTATGGAAAGTTTCCCCGGTGTCGCCATTAGCACTGACAGCGCTGATCAGAACATTATGAAGCGGAAACCATCGATGCTTTCCGAGCCTATTATCTCACGGAGTCAACGTTTCATGATGATTCTTGATGGATTCGTGTTTGGTATTTGTATTGCGGCAAGTTATATTCTTTCGTACAATCATATGCTGGGTCATGGGGCGACAGCATCCGAGGCAAGGATCCTTGCTGGGACCATATCGTTTGCGGTAACGTTACTATCCCCCCAGATTTATGTGTTTATCCTTCGAGAAGGCTCACTGTCGGAGAAGTTCAAGCGGCAAAATCTGATGCTCAAATCATTTTTCGTATTCACCCTGTGCATGATTCTTGCGATTATTTATCTGCCTGGAGTGAACCAGATTTTCACCACAGCACCGTTATACGATCTATATCTTCTTGCGATACTTGTCATATTTTCCCTTTTGACAACCGCATTCAGGGCGCTCTTCGGAGACGACATCGTAAGAGGGTTGAAGAAGAAGGATTCTGAAAATGAGATAGGTTCTTCCGTCCATTCATAAGTCGTTTATTTGTCATATGTTTATTAAGGGGGCGATGTTTTCCTCATGTGGGGGTCTTATGGAAGTAAGGCCATCGTATGACGAGTATTTCATGGAGATGGCGCATGTCGTCGCGAAACGAAGCACATGCTTGCGGCGGAGGGTCGGTGCGATTCTCGTGAAGGACAAACACATCTTAAGCACCGGATATAATGGAGCCCCGAAAGGCTTCGCTCATTGTTCCGAGACAGGGTGCCTCCGGGAGCATATGAATATCCCTTCTGGAGAGCGTCACGAGCTTTGTCGTGGACTTCATGCGGAACAGAACGTAATCATACAGGCCGCGGTGTTTGGGACCTCGATCAAGGGATCGACCTTGTATTGTACGAATACCCCATGTGTCGTGTGCGTGAAGATGCTCATTAACGCGGGGGTCCAAGAGATTATCTACGCAGGGGACTATCCAGATGATCTTGCGAAACTGATGCTCAGTGAAAGCACTTTAAAAATAAAAAGATTTAAATAATAGGCGACTATATAAAAATTTGCGATGAAAAAATTGGAAAAATATAAATACATAAGAATTGATTTATTCCGCGAGGAGAACGTATGAAACGGAAAAAGTCATTCGTGTTAGATGATAAGGATAATAGAGCCGTCCAACTGTTCTCGGAGCTGGGGATGCCAAAGAATCTTGCAAAGACCTTATTATACATTTCTCAGGTTGATGAAGCTCGCTCGGCAGATGTCGAACAAGGAGCGGATCTTCGCCAGCCGGAAGTAAGTGTCGCGATGCAGGAACTGCGCAGGAGAGGCTGGGCAAAGAAAAGAGACGTGAAGAAGAAAGGGAAAGGAAGACCCGTTCATTTATACAAACTTACCGCTGATTTGCCGACCATCCTAAAAAGCTTCGAAAAAGAAAAGATGAAAGAGGTCGAAAACATCCGACAGGACCTCGATCAGCTCCATAACCTGATCTCATCAATGGAAAAATAAACCCCTTACCGCAGGTTCTTGGTCATTCAGACACATTCCTTCTAGATCTGTACCATGTACTTTAGGATGCATTAGGTGACAGACGTGAAACACAGAGTAAAAAAAATATTTTCCCATTGTGGAAAAGCCGTCGACGGAATTCTGCTCAAAAATGCTTCCTCTCCGTTCATCGACGATAATTTTTTCTACGTCACTGGCCTTCAGCATGGCCTCTTCGAGGGTTCAGCGGCACTGCTACACCCCGACGGCACTGTTGATTTGTTGGTGTCGGAACTTGAGGCGGAAACCGCGCGTAAGACCACCGCCCATTTGTGCGTGTACAAAAATAAAGAGGAATTTTCGACCGTGCTCGCACATCTTGTCACAGGGATGGAAACCCTCGGCATGAATGCAAGCGGCATATCCTATCAGGACCACACCTCTCTCGTGGCGCTCCTTCCGCAGGTGAAATTTATCGATGTTTCTGAAGCGTTCATGAAAACAAGGATCATCAAAGATGAATCTGAGGTTCAATGCATCAAATCAGCTTGTTCTATCGCTGACGAGGTCATTGAGACGATCCCTGACGTCTTATATGAAGGGATGGCCGAGTACGAGCTTGCCGCGGAGATTAACTATGCATTGCAGAACCGCGGGGCGGAGAAACCAGCATTCGACACAATCTCCTCGTTTCGTGAGAACACTGCGGAGCCGCATTACAGTCATGGGAATACGAAACTGAAAAAAAACGATTTCGTACTCTGCGATATCGGCGCATGTTTCAAGAAATATAACTCCGATATCACACGAACGTTCGTGTTCGGTAAAGCAACCGATCAACAAAAGGATATGTACGATGTAGTACAGCGAGCTCAGCAGGTTGCCTTCGATGCCATTCAGCCAGGGGTAAAGGCATGCGATGTCCATGCCGCGGTGAGCACCTTCATCGATTCAACAAAATTCAAGAACCGTTTTATCCATTCCACCGGCCATTCCCTTGGCCTTGCTGTCCATGACGGCAGCGGTTTTGCACCGGGGAACACTATGGGGCTTGAGGAAAACATGGTGCTCACCGTGGAGCCTGGGGTCTACATTCCAGGATATGGTGGCGTTCGTATCGAGGACGATGTTCTTATTAAGAAAGACAACATCGTGTTACTGACGCGCAGCCCGCGGGAATTCACTGAGATATGAGATTTGTCAATTCAAATCTTGTCCCGTTTGTAGGTCCAATTAATTTCTGAATTGATTTTTTTGTACAGTTCTGCGCCCCTTTCCAAGGTTTTTTTCTCGTTGAGGACCTCAAGAGATTCATCCGCAAGAATTTTCAGGAGTTCTCGTATTTCTTTTCTGTTCGCCTTGATGATCTCAATCCCAACGTTTAGCAGTTCATTAATGATCGAAGATATATCTTCCCCTTCTATCGTAATATTGATTTTTACCATGATGTTTCCTCACAAGTTGTTTGTTTTCTCCTTCTCCTGTTTTATTGTGTTGTGGTGTTCAATCATAAAAATCACGGCTTATATACTTTTGTATCTCTTTTTTGTATTATTCTGATGTTTTTGTTTTTTCGAATTGATTTGATGGTATTGCTCCTCCATTAATATATACGTATATATATCTTTTTTTGGATTTAGTACAAATTCATATATAACACAACTCTTTTTCTTGTGTAATGGTGGCCCGTGGAGATCCACAGATCAATCACACAGAGACAATCGCTGCAACAACTACATTCCTACTGGTGGGTCTCGGCGTCATCCAGGTTATTCTCGGTGGAACAGTTTCCCAAAGCGTTGCCCTGACTGCCAATGGGTTCGACTGCATAGGAGACGGTTTCGTCTCTGCAATCGTTTGGATTGGCCTGCGCTATTCCCGACGACCAGCGGACCGACATTTTCATTTTGGGTACTACAAACTCGAAAACCTCGCCTCCATCGGTGCGACCTTTGTCATGTTTTTCCTTGCAGGCTACATCATTCTTCGCTCCTACAATCAGTTCATCAACCCTCAGAGCGTTACGCTTCCACTCATAGGTGCTATCGTTGCGTTCCTAGCAGGCCTTGTTGCGATTGGTCTGGGAATCTATAAATATCTCAACACCAAACACAATGCGTTAAGCTCGGTCAAACTCGATGCCTTCAACACCATAAAAGACGGTACAACCTCTTTTCTAACGGTGTTTGCCCTTATTGTTTCCTCATTTGGGTTTACCCAAGCGGATGCCATCATAGGATTCGTTATCGCAGGAATCATTGTCACCATAGGCTTTGCAGCGATCAAAGAGGCAGGTTACATGCTGGTGGACGCCTGCGACGGGGATTGCCTCATGTATGGCCTACTCATTAAAACCTACGCGGAGCGTGTCGCAGGAGTCAAAGAAGCAAAGGTTGTTCGCCTACGGCGCACCGGGCCAGTCATCCAAGGAGAGCTTGAAATAGCGGTCCCGGCGGACATGCCGGTCGCTGAGCTCTATAAGATCCAAACAGAAATCATTAAAAAGGCAAGTGAAAAAATACTAGAACTTGAGCGCCTCACTGTCACTGCGATACCCTTGGAAGAGAAAAAAAAATGAGGGGTGGGGTACCTCCTTTTTTTATATATCTTTAAGCCGTTGATGAAGTTTCACGACCGCTTCGACTACCGCTTTACCTCGGTCGATGCGATCTTCAGCTTGGAGTCGTGTCATCCCTGGTCCGGAGATTCCCAAGCCGACCGGTTTGTTGAACTCCAGAGCGAGATCCGCGATTTTTCGTGCCGCATGGCTGATGACAAGATCATCGTGTTCCGTGTCGCCTTCGATGACAGCGCCGATGGTGATCACGGCGTCAATGTCCTTGCGTTGCAGGAGTCTTTTAACGGCAAGACTCATGTCAAATACGCCGGGGACCTTCACGGTCTTGGTGATGGTGGCCCCGAGGAATGCCGCGTGTTCTTTTGCTTGTTCGAACATCATCATCGTGATGTCGTAGTTGAATTCTGAGACAACAGCCCCGATTCGAATGGTTTCTTTTGGCATGGTTTTTCCTCCTTTTATCGGGCAGGTCCTACGTCTTTAAATCCCTGGCGTAGGCCCTTGCCTGCATTTTTCCGAAGATGGTCAGGATGAAACAGCAAGTCGACGACGTTTCGTGCATGTTCCCGCGTACGCTGTTCCGCGAGCCATGCGAGTTCTTTGTCGCTTGTTGCTTCGTCCTGGTAAACGAAGACTTCGATGACATGTTTCGAACAAAGCAGTTGTGTGTGGATGAGCCCGGTGCTGGCCTCATGTGCGCACTGTTTGTCGATTGGCTCAGCGCCTGGCATGCCCAGCGCCATGATGATATCACATTGCTGTTCCTCGAAGAGTTTTTTACACGCAACAGGTAAATCTTTTATTCCTGGTACGGTGTAGCGGAGGATTTTTATTTCGGTAGCGAGGGACTCCAGTTCCCGGATTGCTGCTGCTGCCATGTCGTACCGTGCAAAGGTGGTGTCCGCAATGCCGATGCGTTTCATGTTTCTCCCTCGATACGCTGCATCTTCTTTTGGAACTCATGCGCTGCGATGACCTTTTGGATAATCCGTCTCGTTCCCTCCAGGTCTCCTCCACCCTCGTATTTCGAGAGTCGCACAACCTTTGCATGAAGCTTCCGTTTCCGTAGTTCACTTTGGATTGTTTTCTCATCATGGATTTGGTCGAATCCCAGAGCGATGACATCTGGTTTGATTTCCTCCACGATTGTATACATGTCATCGTCGTGTCCTAGGTACGCCTCGTCCACGATTCTTAGCTCTTTAATGAGACTTAATCTGGTTTCTTGGGGAGTGATCGGATCGTGTTTGAGTTTCTTGACCGTGAAGTCCGTGGCGACTACGACGACGAGTGTGTCACCAAGTTTTTTTGACTCCTTCAAGTAAAAGATGTGACCCATGTGGAGAAGGTCAAAGGTCCCGGTTGCCATTACTTTAACCATTCATTCCACGACCTCACGATGTCTTTTCCCTCAAGAAATGTCAAGCCGTTTTTTTCTGCATAGCGTTGGGCGTCTTCTTTCGAGAGTGCTTTCCCGCTGTCACCCATGATTTCACATCCACTTCCAGCTGGTATAAGTCCCGCCATCTGTAATAATGCAACGACGAGCTCAGTATGACCTTTTCGTTCTTTAAGCAGCTTTTCTGCTGCGATACATATGGGGATGTGACCTGGGGACCGAAACTCTTTGCCGAACAGTTTAACCGCGGTATGAGAATCCATGGTCTCGATGGTTTTGACCAAGTCTGCAAATTTTCTCATGGTCAGACTTCGATCATTGTCGGTGATGCCAGTAAAGGTCTTCCTATGGTTAATGGATAACGAGAAAGAAGATTTGGTGTCGTACGGGATGTCATTAGGGGTGAGCTCCCTGAGTACTGGATACTGGGGACCGACCTCTGAAAAGAGATCGGCAAGGAAAGGTAGTTGTAATCGCTGCGCGACGGTATAGGGGGTGATAAGAATGATGAGTCCCCCGCCGTCTTTTCTCATTTGTCGAATGGCTGCAGGGGTCACCTGCCGAGCTGCCATGACGAAGTCTGTTTCTCCTTCCCGTGATTCGTTATCGAAAACAAGAATGAATTTCCCGTGCTGAAGGTCTGTGAGTGCCTGCTTTACGTCGGAGATAGAATCACCACTGGAGACATTCATGTTAATAAAATAAATATTGGGATGTTACTCAGAAATGGGTCGAGTCGGTTTCGCTTTGCTCCGAGAAATAACGTATCTGGTGACATACCCAGCGATGCGATTGCGAAGCAGCTTGCTGCTCACGATCGCGAGTTGGTCGACCTTTTCTTTATTGTTTTGGAAATCACCGGTAAACTGGTCTGGATATTTCTTCACGAGATCAATCGCAACGTTCTTTATGTGCGTCTGTCGGATATTGCCCAGGTCTATCACCTTTCAGATATAGGGTCCCGAATATAATTATGTTATTTAAATGTAATGCGGTCCTCCGCCAAGGAAAAGAAGGCAATTTTGTTGCAGAATCCTAAAAAATCAAAGGACTGATGGATCAGACACCTTCAGCAAAGTATTCCTTGTCGTACGAGTGACTCATTTCTTCCTGAATGACCTCGGCTAACCGTTTAATACCTTCGCGGATCACATCGTCCTCGGAATAGGAGAAGTTCAGCCTCATAGAATTGTAGTTGCTGCTATCCGGATAGAAGACGTCACCAACGACATATGCGACTTTTTTTGCGAGAGCGCGTTTGAACATGAGGCGGGTGTTGATGTGTTTCGGTAGGGTTACCCAGAGGAACATTCCACCATGGGGCACGGTCCATTTGATTTCCTTTGGGAAGTATTGCTTCAGTGCTTCGATCATGATATCGCGCTTATGATGGTACAACTGTCGGATCGTCTCAATCTGTTTATCCAAATATCCTCCTTTAATGTACTCGTAGGCGACGTATTGGACAAAAACGTTCGAGCAAAGGTCAGCGGATTGCTTCGCAAGACTGAGTTTGTTGATGATCTCTTCAGAGGCAATTATCCATGCGAGTCTAAATCCCGGGGCAAGCACTTTGGAGAACGTGCCGATATAAACGACACGCCCTTTGGTATCCAGTGATTTTATAGGAGGGATTTTATCTCCCTCGAAGAGAAGTTCTCCGTACGGGTCGTCTTCGACGATGATAAAATCGTATTCCGAGGCGATCTCGAGCAGTTCTTTCCGATGCTCTAACGGGATTGTTTCTCCTGAGGGATTCTGGTAGGTTGCTACGGTGTAGAGGAACTTCGGGCTGATGCCGGTGCGATGGAGTCGTTTAAGATTCCTCCGGAGGGATTCGATGTCGATCCCTGTGGTATTCATCGGGATACACTCGCAGTTGCCTTGATAGGCATGAAACGCCTGCAGTGCCCCCAGATAAGTCGGGGTACTCGTAATGTAGGTGTCCCCGGGGTCAAGGAAGGTGAATGCAACAAGTGACAGGGCTTGCTGGGCGCCGCTCGTAATGAGGATATCATGGAGTTCACAGTCGATATGCTTCACTTCTTGCATCCGTTTTGCAAGTACACCCCGGAGTAGGGGCAGTCCTTCAGTGGTCCCGTATTGAAGGGCGTTGAGTATGTTGTTTTTGAACACTTTTTCAATGCATTCGTGAATGATTTCCACGGGAAACGCTTGAGGGTTGGGGAGACCTCCCGCAAGGGAAATAAATCCGGGACTTTGTGTGAGTTTTAATAATTCTCGTATTTCACTGGATTTTAGGGTTTTCGCCCGCATCGTGAATAAACGGTCGTAGTTGACAACCATAAAAATACCCCATGCCTGTATTCAGTTCCATTATTTTAAAATTTGGTATGTTTCTAGGGTAAGTGAAATGCGCCTTCTTAGGAGATACATTCTCGTTATCTTCGTTTTTCATCGGGTCTTATGGGCTCTAGAGCTAGTTCATTTTTTTTATATCGTAGATCTCTTTTCCTCCTTGCGTTTTTATGATAGTACTATTTTAATATTTGTAGAAAAATATTTATATTATCCAACATAAATTTATAAATGGTAGTTGCTGGGAAGTAGGGAGGTTCCCGGTTCTACCTCTATAGAATCAGATAGATTTTCCCAGCATTTATTTTGTGGATAAACTCAGAATTTCTGTTTCCTACCAATTATTTGGAAACACCTATTATACGATCTATGAAAAAATATCGTAGCCGAGAAATTTCGAGTGGAGGGAGGATTGATAGATATTATGAGGATAATACAGATAAAAATCAATCCACCCTATGTGATGCTAATACATGACACACATAAAATCTTTCTTTCATTAATGAGACAATCGTTACAAAAAATGGAGGAAGCTAGCTCGAAAAAAAGCCATATAATATTTTTTTTTATCGAGAAATCAACGTCCTTAGTGCAACAATTCATTCTGTCTTCATCTCTTTTCGATATATTCTTATATTTGATGATGGTTTACCCACTATAACACCGATAATTATAAAAAAGTGAGGTGCACTCAACATGAAAATATGGAACCCAAATGAGTTAATAGGAAAGGAAGTTTTTGATACAAATGGAAATTCAGTTGGCTGGGTTGACAAAACCTGGAACAGCTGGAACGAAGAGTACCCAGGGTATTTCTTTGGGATAAAAGCAAACGACTACACCCGCAACACGTATTTCAGAGGAGCGAACAAACTCATCCCCGTCTACAACGATTACATCCGCAACGTCAGCAATACCGTCACCTTAACGAAAACAATTGACGATCTGTGCAAATACTGGAACAGAACGGTTCCCTGCGGCCCAACGACTTACCCCATTGAGCAACTCATCGAAATGCCAGTATATGATAAGTACCACTCCCGCATTGGGACCTTTACCACATGGGTGGAAAGCAACGGGCAAATTAACAACTTTGGCGTTCTACTTGACCCGTACATATGCCAGACCTGGCAGCTCCCACACAACACAACTATGCCCGTGGAAACAAATCATATCACCACGGTGAAAGACACCATCACGCTTGATCAGGCGTTGTACGACCTGAAAGACTACTGGCAAAAAACACGGAAATACTGAACTTAGCACAAATTTTTCCTGAAGGAAGCGCTTGCCTCCTTCATTTTTTTTATTTATAAGAAAATAGATTGATTGTCTTCTGTTCACTGGATATAATTATCTTGTGTGTCTGACCGCTTCTCCAGAGAATTTTCAAATATCTTTTGTGTGATTTCCAAGATCTTTCTGTATTTTTTTCCATGGAGCTCGAAGAGCGCTTTATCAAGGCCAATTTTTAATGATTCATCCATAGATGCTATGACCAGGAGGTATCTAACGATCCAGTATGCCAATTGTTGGCTAAATTCTACGCCGTTTCTCTTTGCTATTTCCTTGAAAATATTTGTTTCTAGTAGTTCATCGATGATGAATTTAATTGAGATGTTTTTTTCTGCCATAGGTATCAGCGAATCCCAGGTTTTCGGTGCATTATTTTATAATTATATATTTAATTATATAATATTTAAATGTATGGGGATTTCCAACTTAAATTGATTATCTGACACTACGAAAATTTTATTCGCTTATTATTACAGCATCTCTCTCAAATATTACCCTAATGATCGTGAAAACATGCCCGCGATATAACAATAAATGATATTTCTGTGTTCTAATTAGAATTTATTAAACATATTTACCAGGATTATTTTCGCCGCACAATTTATATACTAAAATTACTATAATATAACATATATTTAAATGGGGGACAAAGTATGGATTATCTATTACAACTCACACTCGGCGTTCTAATCGCAATACTCCTTCATGAACTCTCACACTTCGTAGTATTGATTTATTACAAAATTCCGATACAAGCAATCGTACTAACAAAATGGAGCGCGGTAGGATTTCTCGTGGATAACGAAACCTACGTGACAAATAATAAAAAATTATTTTTCCTCCATTTCGCACCATTGATCGGGTGTCTTTTGTTTTTTATCAATACCCATGAACCATTCTTTTGGATGTTCCCATTCGTGAACATTTTTGGTGGTATTGGAGATTTTTACTACTTCTTCAAACTGATCATCCTCTCCCCTGAAAAGAGAATAGATCGCGCTAATAATGCTGACGAAAAGGTACTTAAAACGATTATCTGGAGAAAGAATATCGCCTCACCTAAAAAAGTCGTGGACGGAAAATAGCCAGGGTACTTTTTTCTAAATATGTTAATCCTAGAGGAACTCTCGAAGCTGCTTCGATTCCGGGTTAAGGATGTAATGATTCTTTACAACGAAGAGGGTCTCTAAAAGAATCGTTTTCTCAATGACACCAGCATGTAACGAAAGGAGCGATTCACAGAATTTTTTTGCTTGGATGATATCCGCTACCGTAAACGTGATAATCCAGTCATATTCGCCATTCACATAGTAACTGTTCTCAACCGTCGCACCGAGGCCCTCCACGATATCCTCAAGCTTCCGAGTGGTGATGATGTCAATGGTTTTTTCGTCAAGCCTCTTCGTCGTTCTCTTGATAAGAAGTGTGTAATGGTTCAGGTCATTTTTCTTCTCGTCAATAATCGCTGAGTACCCCCAAATCAACCGAGTCTTCTCCAGTCGTTTCACAATCCTCCAGACTTTCTGCCTCGAGAACCCACAGCGCTTTGCAAGCATATCGATGCTTTCCTGCGCATTCTTCTGTAGTGCAGCAAGAATTCTTTTTTCGTCCTTATCCAATTGTTCCCTACTTACCTTCACCATTGGTCCTCTCCACCTTCTGTTCTCCCTATTATAAGGGAGGTTATATATGGGATGGATATTGATAGCTTTTCGAAACCTCTTTTCTTTGCAGAAGGATTCGGTAAAGCGTCTGGCACTTTGAATTCACCTCTATCCCACTGCGTGCTTGATTTATTGTATCACAGCACGTCTGACTTTAAAAACATACCTCCTTGCTTTAAACATTCTTCGACCACATAAAATCTTGTTTCACTGTCAACGAATGCACGAGAAGAACCGGAAACCGCCCTTTTCAGGGGAGGACAAATAAAAAACAGATTATCATTAATTTTGCTTTCTCCAATGCATCCTGTGGATTGAGCCCTTCTTGTAGATTTTCGATATAGAATTCGATAAAATTTTTTTTCAAGTCTTCTATTCGTTTTTTATTGTCTTTCTGATGAGTGAACCGTATAAGCTCGTTTATCCATTCAAGATCGAGCTGTTTTTCGAGTTCGAGAGAACGCCTCACCCACATATATGATATACTATGTTAATTATTGTATATATTTTCTTTCTAACGAAATGACAAAAAAGAAAAATTTCACTGTGTATCAATGACCTCGCGCTGCTTTTTTATGCAGGGGTCGTCAGCTCGCTATCTTTCCAGACCCCATAAAGTGGAGCTTGCGCGCATTTAAATCAAGGAGGATAAAAAGATCATCCTTGCGATATCCAATCTGTTTTTCTGTTCGAAGAGCGAGTGTCCCATTGTGAGTCTTAAGGATTGTCGCCGGGGTCATCTGCATGCCAACAATAAGATGGAACAATCCCTCTCGGAGAGATTGGTAATATCGATTTTTCACAAAGGACAGCATTATTGCCGTTGTCGTGAAGGCAGCCTGTGGGGCGCACAGCATGGCTCCCCGGGGAAGATCATCAAGCGTGGCATCCTTGATTGCAAGCCCGACGCGCGACCCTGCTGCCGCCTCCTCGAACTCTTTGTCCTGCATCTGGATAGATCGAACCACGACTTCTTTGGTGTTCGGGAGCAGAACAAGTTTATCGTGCTTATGAACAACGCCTTGTTTCACGAACCCTAGGATGACTTCACCGACTCCGTTCACATGGAACGAATGATCGACGACAACAATCGTAGGCGAATCGTCATTAGGTGTTGGATTGAAGGAGTCAAGTTTTGAAAGTATCAAGGGGATATTGCGATCTAGAATGGGAAATGCGGCAAGCGA
>DATKKD010000137.1:0-27334 GCA_035543435.1 Thermoplasmatota archaeon | reverse complement strand
AATCCGCATCGCTTCAACGACGATGCTTCCAAGGATAATAAGTGGGAGAGCAGTCTTGAGAAATGGTTTGAATCGATTCCATGCTTGTTTGAGTACTACTTTTACAGATGGTAGTCGATATGGAGGCATTTCCATGATGATGCCGACGGATACGCCAGGAAGAAGCCGATTCAGAATTCTTCCGATGATGAAAATCAGCATGAAATCAACGACGTAGAGAGCAACCGCCCATTGCACCCCGACATAAGCGCCAACGAGACCAAGGATAACAACCGTTCGTGCGGAACAAGGGACCATTGTCGAGAGAAAAACAGTGATCAATCGATCTCGTTTTGTTTCCATGATGCGACATCCGACACAAGCTGGGACATTACAGCCGAATCCGAGCAACAGTGGAATGCATGCTTTACCATGGAGACCGATAGTATGGCATGGGCGGTCCATGAGATACGCGATCTTAGGGAGGTACCCAGAATCTTCAAGGACACCAAGGATAAGGTAAAATGGTAAGATGAATCCAAGGGCGACAGCAAGCGTTGCATACAAACCAACGACTCCACCATTCCACGCGAGATCTGGCCAGAGCCCGGTGATATGTGGATTTACGCTCTCAAAGAGGTTTCGTAACGTTTCAGAAAGCCATCCTCCAAAGAGCGACATGAACATGAGAATGGAAAGCATGATGGTGAACATCAGCACGTAACCCCAGATATTATGCATGCTCAATGAGTCCAATCGTTCGCTCATCGACGGCTTCTTAGGTTCTTGCGAAATCTGAATTTCTTTAACAATGCGTGCAGCGACCGCATATCGTTCTGATGCAATGACGTTTGAGCATGGCTCCTTATGAATCTCAGAGATTTCTGCAGCAAGGATGTTTGCAGCAACGGTTATATCAGGATGCTTCTCATCGACCGCGCTAATGATCTCTGAATCTCCCTCCAACAGTTTTATCGCGGTCCATCTCAAAGGATATCCTATGTTTATTCCTGCGAGGACTCTTTCGAGTTTTTCTACCCTCTTCTCGATCTCAGGACCATAGCGGATTACATTTTTGTTTAGTTGTGATTGTTTAGCTGCTTGCCGAATTGCTGCATCTATGATTTCATGAACACCGATCCCTTTTGTTGCGATCGTTGGCACAACCGGAGCACCCAATAACTGTCCAAGTCGTTCTTCGTCTATGATCATACCTTTCTTCTTTGCAGCATCTACAAGATTTAAAGCGATGACCAATGGTGTTCCCATTTCGAGGAGTTGAAGCGTAAAAAACAGGTTTCTCTCAAGTGCGGTCGCATCAACGACGTTCACCACAACATCCGGATGTTTCAGCGCGATATATTCTCTAGAGACAATTTCTTCCTGAGAATAGGTTGACAACGAGTAGATCCCTGGCAAATCAATGATTTTAATATGTTTCTCATGATGGAGAAGTACCCCTTCTGCTATTTCTACGGTTTTTCCAGGCCAGTTCCCAACGATCTGCCCGAGACCAGTGAGTTGGTTGAAAATGGAACTTTTCCCAACGTTTGCATTGCCTGCAAGGGCAACGACCAGATCTATTTTCATCGATTTAATCCTCGGTGTGTACAAAAATTTTGTTCGCGATGTCTCTCCCGATGACGATTTTGCATCCGCGGACACAAATTTCTATTGGTCCGTTTAAAGGGGCTGACCTGAGAATAGATATGCTCGTTTTGTTCGTGAGGCCAAGGTCGCACAGTCTCTGACAAACACCTTTTCCCCCTTGGATGAATGCGATTTTTCCTTTCTGACCTGGTTTAAGTGTAGTAATTGAAATGATATCTTTTTCTCGTTTTTCAAGTGCTAAGTTCTGCTTTGCGAGGCATTCCTGGCAGTTCGTCACGTCCAAATTACATGGGGGGATTGGTGATCCATGGGGGCATTCCGCTGGTCCTTTGAGTGTCTTGCACAGAGCTGTTTCGGTTTCATCAGTTAGTGAATGTTCCATTTTGCATGCTTGTTCATGGATTTTTTCGGAAGGAAGATGGAGGATATTGTCTAAAAACACTTCAAGTAGTCTGTGTTTTCGCTTCATTTTCATAGCTGTTTTGAACCCTTTTGCTGTAAGGGAGGCTCCTTTGTGTGATTCATAACGAACTAAGCCTTTCTGTTTCATTCTTTGAAATGCTTCGGTTACACTGGCGGGAGCGTTGTGGAGGTGTTCTGCGATTTCTGTTGTTTTTGCGACGCCATCTCGTCCGGCAATGTCGTAGATTGCTTCGATGTATTCTTCGATATGTTCTTTCGGCATATGATCTCAATTATACTACATGGTTGAATAGAATATATTAATATTTCGGTCGACCTAAATTTTTTAATCAGACTGGTCTCCTACTAAGTTCATTGCAACAAAAAGAAATAAAATTAAGCCTTGCGTAGAATTGCTTTTTCATATTTTTCAATAGGGAAAAATAGGTCGGATAAACATAAAAAAATTTAATAAAAATTAACCGTGATAAATGTTAACATGAAGCCGCTGGAGGGAATTGAACCCTCGACCTATTCCTTACCAAGGAATCGCTATACCTCTAAGCCACAGCGGCAAAATGTACGTCCCCCTGAATACCAAGGGGGTTTATTTTACTTTTTTCCTTCTCAACAGTGAAAGAATATAATCAGGGAAGCCTTCCAATGTGAAAATGAACAGGGAAAATGTCCTGATCAGTCTTCCTGCAGAATAATGATGGCGCTCGTAAACGACGAGGGGGTACGGAAGTGAATGATGCCCCACGCGCCATTCTCAGGAATCACGTCTCCTAAAACATTGATATTCCTGGTAATCCTATGAAAACATGCGGTCGTATTAATAGCGAGACACACGCTATCGCCGCTATTGATTATAGGATCTGTTGCAAGGCAGCTGTCATCAATATCGTTCATGACGATGAGACCAAACTCTGAGGCAACAGATGAAAAAGCGGGCTCTCCGAACAAGTTCGCTGAACCGGTTTTCCGATTCACCCAGTGGGAACCAGAGTATTTGAGAACATATTTTACTGAGCTATTTGAAAGCTCGATGCGGCACGTATTCATGTTTATGTTCTGTGACCCTGGCCTGGGAGTGACATCGATGAGGATCTTGTCGATAAGACCCGAAGTGTTATGACCAACAATAGAGGTAATTTTGAGTCCTGTCGCTGCCTCATGCGTTGTCTGTTCCCCAGCCAGATTCGACTTTATTTGTAACTGGGAGCTCGTTGATAATAACACGTACGCAGCGATTCCCGCCACCAACACCAGAGCGATGAACACAATTAACGATCCAATCCCTAATGCAGCGTTCTTCTTACGAGTAACCCTGAGGATGTAGATTCCCCTCTTTTCCACGTCACTAGAGTAATGGTAAAAGTACTATTTTATCATTTGGAAAAACAGGTGGCGCCCTCTCTCCAGGTATGATCGTTGATGCTGAGGATACAAAACTGGGTAAGACAAGAATCTTTTAATGGCGCAAGGCTATGTCAGACCTGATGAACCAGGAAAAAACAAGGAATCTCCCTGATGTGCAATCCGGGTTTTCCCCCGCACACTTTAAGCTCACCCGTGTCGGCGTGACCGGGGTAAAAAAGTTGGTGTCGATTCAGCGGCCAAATAAATCATCAGTGCTTCCCCTTACGGTCACCCTTGATCTCTTTGTGGACCTGCCCGCGACCCAAAAAGGCAGCCACATGTCGAGGAACCTCGAGCTCGTCTCAGAAATCATTGATGAGAACCTCAAGACACCGGTCCCTGACCTCGAATCGTTTTGCGAAAAAACTGCGGCGCTGCTTCTCGAGAGGCATGAGTACGCCACGTTCTCTGAGGTGAAGGCGGAGGCTGATTATTTCCTGGATGTCACGTATCCGACCGGCCAAAAGGGTTCTGAGCCTTACAAGCTTGTTGCTGAGGCGCGAGCGAAACGTAATGGTGAGCTTTCCAAGCTCATTGGCGTGAAGGTCATTGGGATGACTGCCTGCCCCTGCGCCATGGAGGTTATCCGCAAGCTCGAAACTGTGGGAAAACATTGCCCTGCCCCGACCCACAATCAACGAAACATAGGGACGCTGATGATCGAGGTGCCTAAAAAGACCCATCTGGTTGATGCCGATGATCTCATAGCCATCGTTGAGCAATCCTTCAGTAGCCCAACCTATAGTATTCTTAAAAGGAAGGATGAAGCGGAACTAGTGATTCAAGCGCATAACAAACCTCGCTTTGTCGAAGACGTCGTTCGAAGCATGTTGAGTGCGGTTTTACGAAAATATAAGCATCTTCCTGATCAGGTCATGGTGATCGCACGCAGCGAAAGCGAGGAATCAATTCATAAACACAACGCATTCGCAGAGCGCGTCACCACCCTTGGAGAACTAAGAAAGTAACCTCGTTGCGATTCTACCTTCATCTCCTTATAAAAAGGTTTAAAATGGACAGGTGAATTAGGGTGACTTATGCCAAAATATCGTATCGCAGTACTCCCTGGCGATGGCGTCGGGAAAGACGTGATGGACGCCGCTAAAATCGTTCTAGAAGCAATCGAACTCGACGCAGAGTATCTCGAAGGAGATATCGGATGGGAGTTCTGGAAAAAAGAGGGGAACCCCCTCCCCGACCGGACGATCGCGCTTTTGAAAGAAACTGACTGTTGTTTGTTCGGTGCAATCACCTCCAAACCAAAAGAGGATGCTCAGAAGGAGTTAGACACGGCGCTCCGCGGGAAAGGCTTTGCGTATTCCAGTCCTATCGTTCGTCTTCGTCAGGAGTTCAATTTGCATACCAACCTACGGCCGTGCAAGGCATACCTCGGCAACCCGTTGAATTTCCGAGATGATATCGACCTAGTCGTCTTCCGGGAGAACACCGAGGACCTTTACGCAGGGGTCGAGTTTCGACCGGTGCCGCAACAGGTGTTTGATGCTCTCATGATCAATAAAAACATGAAAAAATTCTCACAAACCCCTTTGAACGAGCTTGCGATCTCATGCCGAATTTTCACGAAAAAGGCATGCCAAAACATCATCCGTCAGGGATTCGAGTACGCAAAGGAGCATAAACGAAAATCCGTGACCCTCGTCGAGAAACCGAACGTGATTCGGGAGACGAGCGGGATGATGATTGAGGAAGCACGGGCCATCGCCAAAGAGTACCCGGCGATCAAGTACCAGGAAACCAACGTGGATGCGATGTGCATGTGGCTGGTAAAGAACCCGCAGGACTATGACGTCCTCATCTCCTCAAACATGTTTGGAGATATCATCTCGGACCTTGCCGCCCAGCTGGTGGGAGGCCTTGGGTTTGCCTCAAGCGGGAATATCGGCGACTCCTATGCAGTGTTCGAGCCCACTCACGGATCAGCACCGAAATATGCGGGGATGTACAAGGTGAATCCTACCGCAATGTTACTCACCGTGCGTCTGATGCTTGATTGGCTGGGAGAGAAAAAAATCGCCAAGAAACTGGAACGGGCGATTGCCCAGGTCATCAAGGAAAACACGGTACGGACCTACGACGTCGGCGGATCGAATACGAGCCTTGAGGTCGCGGAAGAAGTCGCAAAGAAGTTCGATACCCTCTAAGATTTGTCGTGAGAAAATATTAGTGATTGCAATTGTTAATTTTTATTAAAAATATCTTGGTCAAACAATTGTGTACGCTATAATTAAAACTAAAGGAAAAAAAAGAAAAATAAAAAAAGAAAAGGATTATTTTATCGGATGACTAACTCGCCTGCAAATTGCCCGAGGATAATACGACCGCGTATTACTGCCCCGGTGAAGAGAGTATGCTTGAGTTCCAATTTCTCAAGGAAGTGCAGACCACCAGAATAGTGCTCTCCGATTCCTATAGTAACAAAGCGTACGAAGACAGCTCTGAACGTGAAGGTTCTTCCGACATCCTTATAGTTCATGATAAATCCCCAGATCCAGGTTCTTCCGACATCGCTCTGTTGTGGGGCTTGTTTGTCTGAGATTCCCGCAGCTGCCGGAATCAGTGCCATCACCAGCATACACATAAATATTGCCATTATTTTTTTAGCGTTCATATTCTGTTCCCCATTCACTTATATACGGATACATTATATAAATGTTTTGATTATGTTTATAAACCAAGCCCGATATTTTTCAGGTTTCTCTCCAATCGTATCAGTTTTTGTTGGGAACGCTCAATCACCTCGTTAGCGATTTCTGTTAACAAATGAAGGTAATCGCCCTCGCAAAAAAGACAACCGTTTCTTCCGATGGGTGCGTCGAGTCGCTCAGTGCTTGACAGTTCAATCATGGTTTTTTTTCCAATCGTTTTTATCGCCGAGTTTTTAAACCCACTCGAGACAGCGAGCTTGACCAGGGAGTTCGCAATCTCAGGGTTCTCTGCTCCAATATGGAGGATCGGGGCCTGGGCAAGAAGCCAAAGCATCCCCTCGGTCGCCTTCTTGGCTGCTGAGGAGAGTTCTGCCGGAGTTATCAATCGATGCCAGATGCCGAGAAACAAAGCCTCACGTTTGTCCCCCAGACGTGGTATTTGAAGCAGGACAATCCTTCCAGCACAGCTGCTGGTGGTGTACACCCCCTCCATCTTATTTAACATTTCAAGGACTGGGAGGATCCCCTCATCGACCTTATGGTGTACAGAAGCGGTTTTTAGTTTGGCTAACGCCCGTTCTTTCGCATCCAGGTACTCCTTTGTCACCATAGGCTAGCCTTGTTGCTTATGTACTATTATTATATTTATATCCCGTTTCTGAAGCTCCATGAAAAATGTCTTAGGAGGGACGATTTCCTCTGGGCACCACACGCCATGTTGTTGGATCGTGCCGTTCTCAATCATTTGTGCGGTAATCGACACGGGGTACCCCGTAGTCCGCATCATTGCCGTCGTCCCACTCTGCTTCTCGTAATAATCGATAAGGAGATACTCCCTCTTGACTTGTTCGCCTCTTACTCTCCCGCTGCTAAGGACTTTTACGAGAACAACATCCTCACCTTTTGTAGGCACGTGGGTCGTCAGTAAGGAGACAAAGATGTCTTTTGGGGATATTGTTGCGCCGCCAACCTTAATCTTGGTTTCTTCAACTAACCCTAGCTCAAGCAGGGCGTTGATTTTCGCGCAATGACCAGGATAGCGGATCGTCTTATAATCAAGGTACCCGATTCTTTTTTTATAGGTGTAGGGCAGCGTGGAGCATCCTCCCGAGGTGAGGAACGCCTCCATGGTACCGAACGGCTTAGGGAATTTCAGGTGTTCAAGCTCAGTCATGGATTTCTTGAGAAGAATCCTACCATGGTCAAGAACCATGGCATCCTCCACATATTCATTAATAAGCCCATAGGGCGAAAACACGATCTGGTAATCCAGCGGTGGCTGTGGATTTCGAGGAAGACCCCCTACGCGAAGTTTCACAGAATCGACTGCCTCCATATGGTCCACGATATCACGAGTAATGATAGAGACAAGTCCGGGAGCTAGGCCCGAATCAGGGATTATCGTTACCTCTTGATGTCGTGCTTGTTTTGAAAGCCTCCGCTCATTTCGAACAATATCGTTGTTACCTCCCAAGTCTATGAAATGCACTCTTGACTCAACCGCAAGTTTTGCTAATGAATAGTTATACTGGTACGGGACAGCGGATATCACAACATCGTTGCATTTGTAGCATTTCTTGACTTGAGACGTATCCTTGACGTCAAGTTTCATTAGTTTGACCCTACACCCTTTCAGAAACCCTGAGGCTGACGTGCGCGTTCGAGCATCCTTGTCAGCCACTGTTATCTCCTTAAACCGTGAAAAACGAGAGAGGTCAAGGGCAATTGCACGCCCCATCATACCAGCCCCGATTACAAGCACGTTCATCTGGGAAACCTCCAATACATAAGGTCGAATGTCACCGATGATTAAAAATTCTTGCTTTCCCACGAGATTGGCATAATAATTATATCCTTAGATTTTATTCGGGACGCAGAAGTGTTATGTCTGAAGAACTATGGGACCCGAAGATTGAATCGATGAAACCAGACAAGCTCAAAGATCTGCAACTTGAACGGCTGAAAAAACTCCTCCACCTTGTCTACGAGAAGAACGCGTACTACAAGAAACGGCTCGACGAGGCACACCTGAAACCGGTTATGATTAAGACATTACAAGACCTTACGAAACTCCCATTTCTTACGAAGCAAGACCTTAGAACCTACTATCCCTTCGGATTACTCTGCACCCCACTTGATGAGGTCATCGAGGTACACGCCTCCTCAGGGACAACCGGGAAGCCCGTTGTCGGACCTTACACACGACATGACGTGGATCTCTGGGCGGAGGTCATGGCTCGCTCCCTCTACGCGAACGGCCTTCGGAAGAATGACATCATGCAGAACTCGTACGGCTATGGGCTCTTTACGGGTGCTCATGGGTTTGAAAAAGGAGCACAAAAAATAGGGGCGATGGTCATCACAATCAGCTCTGGAAATACCGAACGCCAGATTGATATGATGAAAGATTTCGGCGCGACCGCCCTCGCGTGCACACCGTCCTACTCGTTGCATATCGCTGAGGTCGCTGAGGAACGAGGACTTGATCCGGCTCACGACTTCCACCTCCGTCTCGGCGCATTCGGTGCGGAGGCCTGGAGCGACGAGATGCGCAAAAGCATCGAGAAACGCTGGGGAATCATCGCCCATGAACACTATGGGTTGACTGAGCTGATTGGACCAGGTGTCGTCTCTGAATGCAGCGAGAAGAAGCTGCACATCAACGCGGATCATTTCCTGCCTGAGATCATTGATCCGGATACCGGCGAGACCCTTGAATCAGGAGAACAAGGCGAACTCGTGTACACGACTCTGACCAAAGAGGCGTTTCCCGCGATACGGTTCAGGACCAGGGACCTTGCAGCCATCTGTGAGGGAGTCTGCGCCTGCGGACGCACCCACCCAATCCAATCCCGTATCAAAGGTAGAAGCGACGATATGATGAAAGTGAAAGGAGTTATTGTTTTCCCTTCACAGATCGAGGCTGCCCTCCTGCAAGTTCCAGGAGTGAGCGATAACTACCAAATCGTCAAAACCAAGCAGAGGGACAGTTATACCCTCTCCATAGAGGTCGAACCCTCGGAAGATCGCTTCAAAGAGGGACATCTCGATGAGTTCGAAAAGAGGGCGGAAAACGAGATTTACCGTATTTTAAACCTCCATGTCCCTGTGCAGGCCCTTTCCCCAAAAACCATCCCGCGGAGCACTGGGAAGGCGAAGCGGGTCATCGAACGATAAACCCTACCCAATTACGTTCTTTTCATGATTCCCCATAAGAGGATACAGATGAAGAGTCCTCCAAGGACCGCGATGAAGGTTGCCATGGCGGTCGGGAAGAGAATTGGGAAAATGACTGGCAGCACGGCTGCACCGATGTTGCTGACGGAGATGTAAAGGCTTGCAGCAATCCCGACATTGGCATCAGTCACGCCCTTCTCTGTCTCCTGACTGAATAAAGCCAACGGCCAAGACGCTTGGAAGCAGAATCCGAAGAAAAACGCAAGGACAGCCACCAGTATCCAACTCAGGTTGCTTGCATCATACGCTTTCATCGCGAAAAGTGCAAACAGAATGAGCCATAGTACTATAGCGCCGGCGACCACACCGAGGGTGACTTTCTTCAAACCTATTCTTCTGACAAGGAATGGTGCGGTGAACGCGCCGACCGCGCATCCGTAGAGGAGTAAACCTGCGATGTACCCACCTTCTTGTGCAAGTGCACTGGTCGCGTACAAGGGACTGTGGATGAACGCGGAAATCACAAGAGTGATTCCGACAATGAAAAACCCGATGACGGGGTAGTAAAATGCGTTGCTCGAGCTGAAGACGTGTTTCATCCCCTCTGAGAACTTCATTTTTGTGACTGCGACCTGTTCCTCTGGTGGCATTGCTGGGTGGTCTTTTGCGATTACGAGCCACAAGAAGAAGGCGATGACTGCGAGGATAGCAAAGGCAAGAAATCCATTGAATATCTGGGTATTATCTGTCTTATCAGGGGTTAACAAGGGCATAAGAAGGGAACCTGTTCCAAATCCTATAAACAAGCCTGATGCGGCTATTCCTACGGGTAGAGATGCATTTTTTCTGGGAAACCACCGTAGCATTTGCGGCGCAAGAGCGACGAGAATCCAGGCGAGACCAACGCCTGCGATGACGCTACTGAGCATGAGGGTGTAGAAGTTATGAAGCAGCCATGGCCGTAACCCAAACCCAAGTGCCATGAAAAATGCACCAATCGAGATTGAAATTTTCGGCCCTCTCCTGTCAACTAATGTTCCTGCCGGCCAGGCAAAAAAAATCACAAACATGCCAATTAACGAAATCAGTAGATGTGATTCCCAGGGGGGAATTGAAAAATTACTTTCAAATGTTTTAAGCATCGGTGACAGCGCGAACCAGTTCGCCCCGTATGTGAAGATCAAAAGCCAAAAGATGCCAACAACAGCCCAGCGATAACGATAAATCTTGTACTCCATAAATGCCTCTCCGCCACGTGAAATCTCATCTTGTTTTTTAAAGATTCCTATATTTTTATCCCGGGAGTGATAATCCATCCTCTACAGAGTAAAAAAAGATGAAATTGGTTATTTGAAACAAAAATGGAAAAAAAGAAAAAGAAAATGGAATGAATTATCCCATTTTGATATAGATCAAGAAGACGAAGGCGTTGGTCGTTTTCGTTGTTGCGGAGACTCCATCAGCATTGACTTTTATGGTGATTTTTACTGGACCGAAACCGATGATGGGAGTAGCCCCGATAGACTGTGTGCCATTAACCTCCAATGAGGCAAGAGATCCTCTCGCTGTTTTGCCTTTCAGGATGAGACCACCATTAAGAGTAATATCCCATGTGACTCCGGTCGCACTCGCATTCCCTGTATTTGTTATCTCTGTAGAAATCCCGAGCAGTCCGCCAGTGACTGGTCCAACTATCAAGTTCGGTTGCTGATTCATCACGGTCGCAGAGCCTTGGTAGGGAAGATAGTTTTGTTTCGTGACGGTCACGGAGAGGGTGCCAGGGGTTGTCGCTGCTACATTGAAGGCGGCGACTCCATTGCTGTCAGTAATCCCCGTCATGTACACCTCGGTTCCTTTCCAGAGGCAGACTAATGCCTGGTCTATTGGGGAACCACCTGAGGTCACTGTGCAAGTGAAAGGCGAGGAACCGACCATCAACTGATTCGGATATGATACCGTGAGGCTCATGGGATTTTCGGTCCAAACCGGTAATTCTGGATCGCCAAGTAAGGTGAGCTCGGTGTAAATGTACTGGTAGTAAGAATCTGTTGGATCATCCTGTAATGCCTCGTCCTTATGAGCAGAGAAGGCGGCACCTAGGTGATAGAGATTCTCTTCGAAGAGTGATTTGAAGAAATGGACGTCGAAGCTACAAGATAAGGTTGTAAGAGACCCTGAGTAAAACCAGCCGTATCGTGAGTTCCCAATGAAGGCGATTCCGCCGCCGTTGTTGTTTCTGACGTAATGTTCAGCGATGCAAGCTGAATCATCGTAGTAGGTTGTGTCGCATGCCATTGTGTATATAATTCCTTGTTTGTCTCCGTTAGTAAGCGCGTCCATGTCTGAACTATAAAGCCCCCAGCCGTGATTCACGTATCCTGTTCCCATGAAATCATTGCTGCCATGATCGATATGATTGATGAGATTTTGTCCAACGTTGAGCGCATTGAGCGCATTGTCATGATGGTTCCCACTTTGACTATCGTAGACGGTCGTCACATTCCAGTCCGCTGGGATATAGGTAGTGTTAATGCTTTGTTTACATTGTTCACCACGGGTGCTCCCATCAAGATTAAAGCCGAAGAATCCAGCGTTTGTCGCATAATCAGTGAGAGGTGGGTTTGTTTCATAGGTTATTACCTTATTAATGAAATTCTCTATTTGTCCTGTACCATTTCCTGGTCCGGTGACTGATGCTCGACCGACATTCACTTCACAAATCCAGTCTCGATCGAAATCCGCATAATAGGTATCATCTGCAACAGTGCCTACTGAATTTGATGCATAATGGCAGGGGATGACATCTGTGTCACCACCGAGTAGGACATAGATGGTTCCCCAAGTTTCATAGGCATCTTGGAAAAACGCCTGTATCTTTTGTATATTGGAACCGCTATATCCACTATCGTTATAGATCCAATCCGTGGTCACAATAGCGGCAGGCACTCCTTTCTGGGTTTTCCAATCAGCAAGCGGTTGGAAATCGCTCACCCAACTCTCCGGGGTGATAATCACATATTCATAATTACCAGGTTCTACACCCATGGGTTGTGGATTTGGTGATTTTTGAAGTTTGACGGTTTCTGGGTTGATCACCATGTTTTGTACCATCTGTTGATACAAAGTCTGCTCATTGGAGGAGATGTGGCTTGGGAGATAATCACCACAGCTATAGCCGCTAACGCCGTTAATCTGAAAAGTGAGGGAAGTTACCAACGTCAATTGTTGTTTGACAGGAACATAGTGTAGTGGATAAAGAGTGATGTCTACCATGACTTGACCAGCAAAATCAGATTGACCGTTCAATTGGATAAATGATGCTGGATATGGCTGGCTGGACTCATAAATTTCCGTATTTGGCTCCGTGAAATGATTTTGATTGGTGTTAAGCGGTAATGGTTGCTGTGACGGGTAGATCGTATACGTTCCATCGAGTGATTGTTCCTGAACATCAAGGACTTGGACACTCGTCACTTTCATATTAGTTGGAAGTGCTACTCGAACATTTTTCATCGGCATCATCGGGTTTCCAACGTCATCGGTAAATGCACCGTTTTTTAATTGAACGACATCATAGCCTTGCAACTTGTCGAAGGAAAAGTCATTTTTTGAATAGGTCACCGTAAATGATAACTTGTACGTTTGTGTCGAATCACCTGCTTTATTTGCACCGGAGATCACTTGAGGTGACGCAGATATGAACGTCAAGCAACAAACAATCCAGGTTACGAGAATGATTTTTTCTAGATTTTTCTTAAGGATTTCGATACCCCCTTGAGTACGCATTACTAGCTCATGATGGTATATAAACTTAACGGATGTTAACAAAAAGGAAGAGAGGTTCGGTGGTGCAATATCATATCTGCAAAAAACATAGCAAGGTAAAAATGAGCGCCCAGAGAGAGTCCCGCGGGGATACCAAATATCCTACCGCGGTCCCAGAGCAGCCACGGCAGGCACCACATGCCGGCCCACGCCGCCCTCCAGGCATGTTATTCTTTGTCATTCATGGTATATATATTTATCGTGGAAAAATGACAGATAAGGCGTCGGTAGAAATCCAAAATGGGGTTTGGAACGCCCGAAGCCTTCTCTTTCTTTAGGGACTCGTCTGTATGACGATATGTTTTTATGATGCCAACATCTGCTTAAGTCTACCTCTATCAAAGAAAATCGGTGAACCATGATCCGATTTGACGACATAGAGGCACAGGGAGCCCTTGGTGACCCTACCTCGGGCTTCCCCCTTCAATCAACAGATTCTGGTCTTTTTCTTCGTTCAATTATTTTTAAAAACATAAAATATATATACCCTTCGTCAGATTAAAAAAATCGTTATTTCAACATGTCTGGGAGAAAAAATTATGATGTGGAGAACTACCGTACGGTCTCTCTGGAAAAACGATCAAGGTGTCTCGGAAGAATTCACCTCGCTTCCTACGCTTTCTGTGGTGATGATGGGATTCTCATTGTTTCTCCTCCTTCTTGTGCACACCTACACAGCGTACCAGGAGCGCATGAATTATTTAGAGGAATACCAAATTGCTGATGCCATCGCTGAGAAGCTCACAAACCCTGAATGTTGCTGGATGGAAAATGGGCTCGTTAATGTCCCGACATTGAACCTCTCCATGGAACAGATCAAGGTCATCAGAGAGCAGTACCACTTTTCAAACCTTTCCTTCGTCATTCGGCTTCGCTACGATGAACAGGTGTACGACTTCCCTGAACCGTTGCCTTCTCTCACAACCAATCAGGTCGCCGTGGAAAGGCAGATTGGCGTGTACCTCAACGAGGCGCAGACGACGGAGGGGACGTTCACGATCATCGTATGGAGGACCACATGAAGCACCGCGATCTTCTCCAGAACCGCCACGGGGTTTCTCTGTTGTATGATGCAGTGCTGTTCCTCGTCATGGTGTCTCTCGCGGGCGTCGTGCTCCTCCCAGCTCTCCGAAGCAACATCGCGGTAACGACCTCAATTGAGAGCCACCGGGAACACCTCGTCGACGAGGCCCTCCAGACATATCTTGTGACACGTGCTGACCTGTTCGAATACCGGCTCGGGGGAGACATCATCGACGCTGCAGCAGAACACGTCGGCATTGAGAACACCTCGAACAAGCTTTACCAAACACTTTCTCTTTGGATTGTGGGACATGAACAGCTTCACGCGACCTATGCAACGTTGCTTACAGCGGACCTCGGCTGCCAGTTCCACCTGCCGTTCGAGGTGCTAGGCATCGATCGATTGAACCTCCTGACCAACGATTTTGACCGACAAATGAGGAATGCTACGGACGGTTTCTTTTCCCAGGTCTTCCACGACAAATACGCGTACAATCTCACCGCATGGTGGCATCCGATCAAAGGCATCCGTTTCGGTGGGGAATTCTACGCTGGTAAGCAACCACCTCTGAAAGATAAGTACGTTGCACACCACCAATGCATCATGCCGTACTCACCTGCCGTGGAACTGGGGAATCACACCATCATCTTTACGAAGTACTGGTTGACCCACCAGCTGTTCTTCAATCAGACCGGGTTTGGAGGATCGGATATTCCCATTCTCATGAACATCACGAACATCTTCAGGATGTACATCGCTCATCAGGAACCCTTTGACGGGCGAGAGAACGCAACAAGATCAGTCCAGCAGAACCTTAGCGCACTTGCCGAAGGATTCCTCATCACCGGCATCACGAACACCTCAAACAGCACCGTGTTCCCTGGAATCCTGAATCAGGCTCTTACCTACGGGTTCGAAAAAATCAGGAACATCACAGGAACATTGCTCACAGAACCGTTGAATGAAACCTTTGGAGACGCGATCCAGAGCGTCGATCAATTTTTCAAGGGTCTGAATGGGACCGTTGGTAATCCTGTTGCCGATGGGTTCCTTCAGGAACTAAATACCACACTTCATACCCTCTGCAACAACGACAGTCTTTCGCTCGATGGAACTTTCTCTGCCTGCGAACGTATGATCAAACAAAACGCATCCGTCCTCCTCCATGCGATCCTTGATCCATACATCGAATCCTTCGTCCGATATCTCTTCGATGGCATCGATACGATCGATGACTTCGCTGAGATGCTGGTCGACTGGCTTTTCGACCGTATCTCCCTTACCACTGCTGACGTCACCTTAACCATCTGGACCGTGAGAGAATGACACCGCCTCGGTTTCTCCCCAACACCCATGCACGCATCCCCTTCTCGGTCATCGGCATCTTCCTCATCCTTGGCAGTAGTATCGTCTCTGTGTATGTTGCTCGTTTGGAGATGCAACAAGCAGACAGCATCGCCAGCTCCCTTGACATGAACCAGGTCGACACGCTTCTCCACGCTGCCGAGTCCGACATCACGACCGCACTCAACATCGCAGGGATGAAGGGGCTGAGAATGATAGGGAAAAACCCGGTCATCGTTTCGAGCCTAGGACTTGCGGAGGACATCAATAGCTTTCGCCTGAGAAGGATGATCCGAGATCAACTCAACCAGTATCTCACCGGTCACTTTCTCTATAATACATATACGGACGGACGCTATGCAATTAACGTGATCCTTCACAATGACACGCCCATCCCGCAACCCGACTTGATTTCTTTACATACCACCGAGATGTGTCTTGAACGACCGACATTGCCCTTCATCGGACCCGACGCAGCAGTGACACATCCCGTATACATGATTGCCTCTGTACCAATCGATATCGAGATCCGAGATCGCGCCGACCCCTCCGATACAGCGATGACCCAAAGGACCTTGTTAATATCGACCATCCTCACCTCACGCTATCCTCTCCTCAAAGCATTAATCGACGAGTTTCATCGGACCATCAACGGGACATTCTCGCCGCTGTGGAATTTCACCACTGCACTGTCCAATGTGTACTCCCTGCTGCGTTCCTATAAGCATTATCGAACCGGCGAACCTCGAAACGTCGTCGACAATCGGCATCTTGCGGTCCTTGTGAACACCGGGCTTCTCCTCGAACAAGGCCTCGTGTTCAGCAGCATCGACCCGCTCGGCATTATCGAGCAAGTGCAAAAGACGAGGCAACTGCTCAAAGAACAAGCGCAGGACCCACTCGCGATCCTGAACCAGGATCTTAATAGAGATTGTTTGAATGTACAGACAGACAATCTGACGCGGGGAACTGCGAATATCGACGCGGGCGAGGCGCTCAACGCCACCATCGATGACCGGTTCTCCTTCAACCTCTCGGAAATCGCTAGCCACATGCTGTACAACATCACCAGTGTCACGCTCTGGTTCGAAAATGATGAAGGCGACACAGAAACAGAGGATATCCTGTACGATGAGACGGCAGAACAACGCATCAAGGAGGTGACAGGCTATTGGGCGAACCATTCATATATCTTGACACACGTATCGAGGCAGCTGGAGCGCAACGATACCACTTACCACCTGCTTCCTGTCATTGCCTCGGAGGTTTACCATGATGAGATGTGTATTCAGGTCACAGATCGAGCTGTCACCAACCAAGACGTCATGAACCCAGGGGCAGGATGGACCGATGGGGGCGCGGGACCCTGGTTTGCTGTAGGGTTTATTCCGGTTTCAAAAGACGAGGTTACGCCACCACGAGGTCATGTCGCGCCCGGCAGTGCATTGTACAATGAAACCTATAATGTGACGTACTACAGAACCCACAGCTGGTTCCGCTTGGAGGAGTACAACATCAGTGGCAACATCACCCTGGTACAACTCTGGGAGAATCAGACGGATGTGCGGAATGAAATCGTGCTTCTTCAGGAAATTCTCCAAAACTATGCTGGATATGGTGGCACAGAGAACGACGTTAACGACGTGCTGTATTACAATGCGACCCTTAATGATCCAAACTTAGAAGATACCCTTACCTCTATCCTTAATCGCTACCCTGATTCCGATCCTTTAAAACAGGAGCTGCTCTTCACCCAAGATAACCAAGGCAACAGGGGGTGCTTTGCAAGTATATCAGGGTTGTACCCTGGCTGGGTCATCAACGAATCCTGGGGTGCGCTCAATACCATTGTCGGGTCGTTGGTAGAGAACAGCTCGCAGTACTGCGTCAACGCAAGCACCTCCTCCGATCCAATCACACTGGTGAAACAGGCGGCAGACGAAGCGTTCAACGTGTTTATAGCGCATTCTGAGGAGTACCTTGACAGGGCTCGCTATCAGGCAGATTCTCTCTTTTACAGCGTCGGGAAAAAAACCGTGTTTGCCACATGCGATTGGTTCATTACAACCTTGAACACCTCCTTTACATCCATGGTGGACGCAATCACGAGCGAACTAGAGGCGGCACTCACCGAGGCGCTTCCATCGACGTTAGGATGCACCGCACAGAACTTCACTCAAACCCTTGATGATACCGCCGGAGCGATACGAAACCAGGTGACGATTCCTTTCGGCCTCAACATGACCTTGTCCCATCGAGACAACGACAGTACAGTGCATTGGAATGAAACAGTCCGTCTCGCAGTCGATCAGCAGCCGAATTTTCTGAACCCCTATGAACCAATAAACGACCATGGTGAGGAGCTGTGGTCCTTGAAGCTACGAAACCGGTGTCTCTTCGGCCCCACAGGCCTCTTACTTCTTCCGCCTACGCCCCTGACGCCATGGTTACTCACACTGAATCTCTGGGCAATCGACGTGGAAGGCGAATACACGCATTTTAAGATAATCGACACAAGCGATGAAACGATATTCAACCCGCTGCTCGGTCATGAAGCACAGGCGTATGTGCGCGAGGAGAAGGTTGTGACCGAAGGAAACGTGACTCTCGGTGAAAACACCCGGGTCTCCTTCAAGTTCACAACCCTGGCGTTCGGGGTTGTTCCAGCCTGGGGGATGATGCTGGGTGATCTGCAACCCAACTGGTACGACGAGCATACGCCTGGGTTCGACCAAGGCACGTGACCACATGCGTCGTAGAGCATGGATCTCCCTCAGCGCTCTTTTGGTGATCCCATTTTTGATCCGTGTGACAAACGCGGGAGACTGCAGCTTTGGATCGGCTCATGCCTGGTTTCAAGGACCTGATGGCGGATGGCAGGACGCGACCGCACATCCTATCCTTAGACCAGGTCAAGTGTTTCAGATAAAACTCACTTTGACATTGATGAAGAATTGTAGCGTGTTTTTTCTCAAACTCCATGAGTTCGGAACCTCAGTCTATGAAGTCGTCACTGGTCCGACACGCCTCGAGGAGCTGCTTTCACAACAAAGCAGGATGCAGACGAATGAATCGTACACATACACATGGACACTACGGGTCCGTCCCGCAACCACATGGACGCAAGCAAGCGCTCCTTTGGAGGTTTTCGCCCAATTGAACACGAATGACTCAGTGTCATGCGAGATTGATTTTGATGTTATCAACGCCTACATTCAGCGAGGGTTTCCTCCGATTCCTACGGAAACACAGGCAACGGAACAACACACCTCACACACTCCACAGGGACCACACTGCTTGGGATTTTCATGGCGAGCTGCGCTTGTCCTGCTGTTGCTCGACTGTCTAATCCTCACTTTGACACAATACATGTTAAAGACACCATGAACCAAGGTGATGAATATCAGTTGAAATAGAAAAAATTTCATGAGACATAGAAGCCTATATCGGATGATGATAGATAAGATAAGGCTCTTGTGTCCACCCGGTTTTTTCATAGGTGTGCCGAGCAGAGACGTTATCTTGAAAGGTGTAGAGTCGGAGAAACGCGACGCCTTGGGTACGTGCCTGTTGTCGGATCGTTCGAAGGAGCATGGTGAAGACGCCCTTGTGCCTCCATTCTTTTTGCACGAACACACTTTGCACCCACCAGATCGGTTTGTTGCGCCAGTCACTCCATTCCATCGTGATCATCGCCTGGCCGATAACAGCATCGTCCTCTTCAGCGACAAGATAGAACCCTTTGGATCCATCGGAGAGAAGTGCTTCGACGCCTGCAAGGACCGTCTTTTGATCAAGTCTCAACCTCTCGGTCTCTTCGGCAAGGATTATATTATAGGAAGCGATTATTGGTGCATCGTTCCTTTGTGCGATTCGTATTTTCATATAACAAAAAGGAATACCGAGAGTCCTTTTAACATTTCGACGTTCACCCTTGATTCTCCCTTGATGGTGCAGGGAGGGTGAAAAAAACAGTCGTTCCTTTTCCGAGCCCAGGACTTTCCGCCCAGATGCGGCCCCCATGTTTCTCGACGATCCGCTTACAGATTTTTAATCCTAGACCCGCGCTTGTATGATCCCCTCGGGCGGGATCTGCTTTGTAGAGACCATCGAAGGCGTTCCGAAGCTGCTCTGAGGTCATCCCGATTCCTGTGTCTGTCACCCAGATTTTGACGTGATCTCCTTCTGGAAAAGCTTGAAGTGTGATTGTCCCGCCCGATGAGGGTGTGTACTTTATGGAGTTCATGACCAGATTGTTGAGGATTTCTCGCAACTTGAGTTTGTCAGCGACAACAACTACCTGGTCGTTGACTTTGTTATCCACGAAAATATGACGACCCACAAGAGCGTAGGACCGATGATCAAGCACACGGTCGATTTCTGACATTAGAGGTACGTTTTCCCTGGAGAAACCAAGAGTTGTCGAATCAAGTAACGCCAAGTCTATGGTCTTACCGACGAGGTCTCTGAGGTAATGCACATTCCGCAGACTCGTCTCGAGTAGCTCTTTTAATTTTGGGTCTTTTTCTTCTCGAATCAAGAGAGGAAGCAAACCCATAAGTGGTGTAAGCGGCGTTTTAAGATCATGGCTGAGTCCGAGGATTAATTCATGATTTTGTTTCACCGCAATCCCAAGCTCTTCGGCTGTTTCAGCGACTGTCCTCTGAAGCTGGGTTAAGGAATGATTAAGCGCCTCATAGGCTTCCTTAAGGTCGTCTTCTGCATGCTTCCGATGCGCGAGGTTTTTTCCGAGGATGACCCCCGCGATGAAAAAGCATCCTGAGACGATGATGCGAATCACTACGTCTTGAAATGAGACATCTGTAAGAAGCAACTGTTGGAAACTTTTTTGGGGCAGAAAAAATGATTCAAATGACGCATGGAGCAACCACCCGAGGAATCCGAAAAAAAGTGACCAACTGATAAGGAAAGATATATGGTCAAACCAACTTGTGCTTTTTTTCATCGCAAATTGACACTCCAGTACATCGTGTTCTCTGGATGTTACTATATAAGCACGTGGCGACAAAATTCCAAAGTGAGAAAAAACATATAGTAAAAATCACTGAGTTGAATCGGGGGAAAAAAGCTCTGAAAAGGTCGAAGAGACGACGCTAAGAAATGAGCGTATGTACGACCAATCGTTATTTCGCGCTGACGTCTCAAAGAGGTTCATGAAGTATCTCGGGCGTAGGTAATAAGCGCGCTGTGCTTGGTAACAATACGCCATCAGCTCTTCCTTGGTGTATTGACCTAATCCATGGTCTTTGTCAGCCGTTACCAGGTATTCGTCAGGGCGGAGCGCCCCTTCCTTCACGGCACGGTCCCAAAGCTCGGAGCCGACCATGTAGCGCAACGGGACAAACGACACGGAATCAAGCGGAAGGGATTTCGCAAAAGCCAAGGTTCGAGCGAAATGCTCTTTTGTTTCGAATGGTGCCCCGAAGATGAACGACCCAGCGGTGAACAACCCTGTCGCATGGCTTAGCCGCACTGCTGCCCGGATCATCTCCACTGTAATCTGTTTCCGATAGTAATCAAGCACATCCTGGTTCCCTGATTCGAGACCGAATTGGATGCTGGTCACTCCAGCTCGTTTCATGATCTCAAACAGCTCCTTGTCCATGAGGTCGACCCTGGTCGCGGTAATGGAGAACCTCAGGGGCAGGTGCTCCTCGATGATGTGTCGGAAAAGGAGATGCGCCTGATGCGTATCGACCGGGAAGCAGTCATCGACGAACCCGACATGACAATAGCCTTGCTCGGAGATCTCTCGGAGCTCGAGCAGGATATTGTCAATGGCCCTGGCCCGGTATTGCCTCATACCTACCGATGACCGCGAGCAGAAACGGCAGTGGTACGGACAACCCCGGCTCGCGATGAGAGACGTGAAGTCGCCAGCCTTGAACCCAGGGTTATACTCATGGCCATGATACGCATAGTGTGCCACGAGGTGACGAGATGGAAAAGGGAGGGCGTTGATGTCACGGATGGGGCATGCGGATGCACCGTGAATGATATCGTCTTTCGTCCGATGGAACACCCCAGGTGCATCCACCACTGCTTTTTTTCCTTGGATGGTCGACCGTATGTGAACGATCGCCTCCTCACCGTCTCCCTGAACGCAGATATCAGCCTGGGTTTCACGCAATGATTGTTCTGGAAGAAGGGTGCAATGAGGACCACCGATGATGACGGGAAGGTCGGCGTCGTGCTCTTTGATACGGGTGATGAGGCCTGTCGCTTGGTTGAGTGAAGGGGTAAGAACGGAGACTCCTACTGCATCTACCTCACGCAACGCAGTCGCAAGCACATGTTCATTAAAAGGCTCTGCAGAGAAATCAAGGACGTTGACTCTATCGCCTTGGTTCTCAAGGATTTTTGCGATATATAGTAGCCCTAATGGTGGTGAATACCCATAAAACACACGTGATTGGGTGATAAAGAATGGAGTAGAGGGGGGGTAGACCAACAAGAATTTCACGTTTCATCCCCCGAGTCTTGATTGTCTCGAGCGTAATAATCCATCATTTCCTTTGTTTGAAACATCGAGTTCTTTATTAATCATCCCTTTATTTTTTTCGATTTCCCATATTAAAAGCAAAAGAAGCCGAGAGAAAAGCATTTCCCTTTCTCAAAAAGTAAAGAGGTGATGCAAGATCGGAAACACGCGCGGGAATCGAAGCAGGATGCTCCGCAGAAGGTCGAAGAAGAAGTAGTCCGGTTTGTAGGGTGTGGAAAGAGCAACCGGAATGGTGCCGTTGTCACTGCTGTTCTCACTATTCGTGACCCGTATCTCCCCGCTGAATTTGGTATGCTTCTTATCAGGGGCAACCACGGTCACGTTGACCGTGAGTGGGCCGTTCTCAGGGGTGAGATGGTCTCCCTTGCTAGGTGTGAACGTCCAGCTGCCCCAGGCTGGCCAGCCGACGACCTCCCAGCTGAGATTCGACGTCGCAGACCCGATGTTCTGCACCGTGAAACTCCCATTCAACATGGCGCCGGGGTGAACCTCGGTCCAGCTGAGGATACCACTACATGATAAATCTGATTTCACGCCGCTCCCCGTTTTTAATGAAACGGGGATGTAATGATAATCGTTCGCATCATCCATGTTAACAACCTTGATTTGCCCGGTGTACTCTTGGTTTTGTTGGTTAGGCGCGACCGTGCTCACAGCAATCGTTATTGAACCATCCTCTGGGGTCAGCTCATGCCCTATTCGAGGTTCAAACGTCCAAGTTCCCCATGCCGGCCACTCGGTGACTCGCCAGGCGAGATCGGACCCTGCATCACCAATATTACTCACCGTGAAAGTGCCTGTGGCTGTATCTCCTGGTGTAATGTCCGCCCAGGCAAGCGCTCCGTTGCTCGATAAATCCGGAACACCAAGATTCGTTTTGAGGATATCGACGATCACCCCCTCGATCACGGTGAGACCATACGGGATCTCATCAGGTATGAGGTACCACCCGTCATAGGACCCGCTCCATCCGAAGTTGAGATGGTAATACTCGTCGGTGTTGTATCCGTCGATATCCAGGTTATGACCATACTGCCAATTCGGATCTACGACCGCGAGATGGTCGGGGAGTGCATCCATCATATTGTGAGCGAGACGCCCATAGAGGTTCGTGTCATTCCCGGAAAGTAAAACGACTGTTGAGCAATTAAACCGTTGATAGGCCTGGTACGCCTGGTTGACACCGTAAGTCCCGGACACGCTCTCGCTGTACACCTGATGGGCGGCGACGCCACAAGCGAAGGTAAGCGCTGCTTTTTCGGTATTCGTCGGTGGAACATGACTCAGGTAATTATTTTGAAGTGAGGCAAGGTAACTGTTCAGCTGAGGGAAGGAAGGGAAATTATAGGTCGCATGGTCGTTATCGATCCAGTACTGGTTCCCAGCAAAATCGTGATAGTAATCATCGCTGTCATCGAACGCGATGTCGTTTGTCGTGTTATGGTAGTTCATGATTTGTGCCATGGCGATCGCAGGGCACCCTGCAACACTCCGTCCGCCCCCGTTCGCTAGGTCGAGCGGGCAGAGGTTGTTATAGGGGCTGTTTTGGTTCCATTGGGTTAGTAACCATCCATCGGTCGGCGTGGATCCTTCCGGAGGCCATTGTTCGAATTGGTCTGAACGGCGGGATTGCTGCCCCTGTAGGTAGGAGTCCCATGCGGCGCGTCGTTCTTGTATCAATGGTTCTGGTAGGTGCGGGAGGTTCGAAAGTCGCTGCGTAAGGTCGCTGGTCAAGAGATCGGAAAGAGGGTTGGTTGATGCCACCGCTGGAAAGTCGTTAGTGAAGGAATAGGCGATCACCGGTGGGAGGTCATGTGAGCCGGAGACGACGAGGTACCCTTGTGGGGCAAGATTGAACACATAATAGAGTGGGGTTCCATCCGTGAGATATTTTGCTTGAGAGTGAATGATGAAAAAATCGCTCTTCTGAAGCTCGGAGAGCTTAGCTTGGGCTACATGGAGTGCTTCGGTGAGGTTTGCATTATAGTAATTTGTTATTGAGGGAGCTTCTTGAAAAAATCCTAATGCTGATACCCCACTTATGCTGGTGAGGAAGATGCTCGAAAAAATCACAAATGTTGTTCGCATCATGGATGATTCCTTCATAGGATGAACCTCTCTATATGAGTTGTATCACTTCTTTGATATATAAATATTCAGGGGGAAAATCAGAATTCTTTCAACAGCATCGTTTGATCTCCTCGATCACCGAGGGAAGATTGTTGATGACGTCGTCTTCGAGAAATCGCCTGATTTTCCAGCCGTTTTCCTTGAGCTGTTCCCTGTCCACATTTTCTCGATTGCGGATGAGTTCGATCGCATATTGAATTCCGTTCACGGAGAGTGCAAAGTCAAGATGTATGGGCGGGCTCCCTTTGATGATGTAATGCGAGGCGATTGGCACCCGTTGTGCCATGAGCTCATCATAGAGATGTTGTTTGATTGGAGAGTCGAACATCCCCGTGTTCAACATTCTCGTTTCAACGTACTCTGCAAGGTTATTGAGGGGACCAAGTGTCCGTGTGCATGTCTCTCGGTCACCGACGATGATCAAGTAGCTCCGCGCTCGTGTGACCGCGACGTTGATGAGTTGACGTGTGGTCTCAATCCAATGGAGCGTCCCTGGTTTGACGCCCTCGGAGACCGCCGGTGAGAAGACGATGATGTCTTTCTCGTCACCCTGGAATCGATGTGCCGTACCGATGGTGATAGGAGTACTATAGACACCTTGGAAGGCCATGAGTTTTTCGGCAATCGTCTCGGTCTGCGCCCTGAAGAGTGTGACGACCCCGAGCGATGTGTTCTGCGAAGGTACGGCACCTAGGATCTTGAGGATTTCCTCGACGACCTTTTCCGCCTCCTCCGTGTTATAGGGACTTACGGCGTGCACTGTTTTTCCTTTGATCTGGCACCAGACGATTCGTCTCGGTATCGATGGATGGCACAGGAGTCGTGTTTCGTTCGTGGCGACCGCGAGCTTCCGCCCGTAGTAGTACTCATTGGAAAACGAGATGATGTCTGAATGACACCGATAATGTTCATTGAGCAGCACAGGTTGTTCCTTATGCGTTTTTACTATGGCTGCTGCCAACCAATAGAGAGACCGCTTTGTATAGGAGAATATCGTGAACCATGCCTCGTCGAGATCATGGTCGACGGCTAAGGTTCGGTCTTGGAGTTCGGTGAGAAGCGAGACATGGCTGAGTTGGTTGGGGTCCCCGATGATCACTACCTGTTTCGCACGATAGAACAAAGGGAGTGCTGACACGATGTCACATTGTGACGCCTCATCAATAATGAGGATGTCAAACAGGTTTGATTTTAAGGGGAAGCTGTGCTTCGCAGAGAGGTTCGTCACCACCCATACGGGGAGAAACCTTTGAATTTTTTGCAGGGCGCTTACCTGTTCATGGAGGAGCTGCTTGAACACCGTGGTATCACCGGTCCATAATTCGAGTTGCTCAGAGGTGGTAAAGTACCTCGTGACCGCTTGTTTGTCTTCATCCGTGAGTTCCGAGAGCCTATTCACCCATTGTTCCTCCAAGACCGGTCTTGAGTTTGTAAGGTACTGTTCGTGTAAGGAAAGAAGCCTTAATTTTAGGGTCGGGTAATCAGGAATGTCGAAAAGCTTCTTTTTTGTTTGGCTGATTTCGTCTTGTGTCAGCTCGATTTTTTTCAGGCTGAGCAGCCACTGCAACAAGGTCTTGGGAGGAAGGTTGTTGCTCATGATGTGGTTCTGCAGGTGGGTTCTTAAACAACTTGGTAGGAGGGCGGAATAGGTGTTGAGGAGGTGGTCTTGGGTTTTTTTATGTCGTTGAGTGGTGATTTTTTGGAAAAATTTTGGATAGTCGAAATGGCTGTTGAGGTCTTGCGTCAAGGCATGAGTATCGATGTTGTCGAGATGGTAGGTTAGGGCTTTTTCGTAAACGTCCTTAGGGAGTTGAGCGATGAGGTTCTCGAGGGAATCCTGGAGGTTGTCAAGAGAAGTGTTCAGGGCACTTAAATTGTGGAGGGTTTCCTGCGTTTCCTGGATGCGAGAAGCAAGCACCCAAAGATCATTGACTTTTTTTTCCGGTAGTACGCAGCGTGGTACGCTTTGGTTCATGAGTTGGATCATTGCGCTCTTGGCGTTCTTCCGATGTGCTCGATGACCCATACGTACGATGAGCTTGTAAGGGAGAACGGACTGGAATTTTTCAAGCACAACATCGACTGCTTTGTTGTTTTTGCTCGCAAAAAGAACTGTTTTATTCTGATACACTGCGTTTGCGATGATGTTGAGTACGACCTGTGACTTCCCAGTTCCTGGCGGACCGGTGATGACCGAGAGTGATTTCGAAAGAGCCTGCTGTACAGCTTGTTGCTGTGCAGGGTTCAAGAGAAATATTTCTAATAGCGGCTTCCTACTCTGAGGGGTTTTTTCAGGATGGAACGCCCCTGCAATCAAGAGTAGCAGGGAGGTGGCAGAGAGATCGTCCAGAGGTCTCCTTTGAAGTTGTCGCAGTTCCACGATCAGGTTGTGCGTGATACCGGTTCGCTCACCGAAGTACAGGATCGCTTTGTTCACCAAGGTCGGCGCGATCGTGTGTTTCAACGGATTGGGATCAAGTCTTTCCTTCAAGAGACCTGGTGAGACATGAAACAGGTCGCAGAGCGAGACAAGCATATTTGAGAATTCCGTTGTTTCAATCTCTTGGGTGAGGTTCATGATTTCTTCTGTGGAATATCCTTGTTGCATCAAAGGGTAAGGGTTAATGCGTGGAATGGATGATGGTGGCTTGATCACGATGGCGTGGTCACGTCGCTCATAGGAAAGCTCTGTGCAAAATAGCGGGGAGAGCTTCCCTTCCGGGCAGACCACGATCGGGTAGCCGTAGAACAAAGTCTTGTGTTTCTGCCGGAGCAAAGAGGTCTGGAAAAACCGTTGTGTCACTGGAGTGTCTTCGAGTGTTACCTCCACGCCGCTGGTATGAAACAGCTCTTCGTGAGTGAGGGGGGTGGACACAAACTGTGTGCCTTCCGAGGAGATGGTGAAGGTAACGGACAGTTTATCTTCTTGCTCAAGGCAAGCGATATAGTAGTCAAGGAGTCTGCTGAAGGTTTTCCCAGACATTTGCTTCGGCATTGTCCTCCCAGACAATTTTGTTCAGAAAGGTCTTGTCGTTCCCTTCCAAACACACCTAGAATCAACAGAACCTATATAAATCTTTTTTTTTGTATTTTTTACGTATAAGGGTCAGACTAATTAGTCAGGATTTCATGACTAATGAGTAAAAGCTAATTAGTCAATGTTTATAATATTCTTTTAAATAATGGAGCAGAGGTTATAATTTATGAACTTTTGGAAAAATACACCAGGGG
>DATKKD010000136.1:0-6257 GCA_035543435.1 Thermoplasmatota archaeon | reverse complement strand
TGGCCTGAGAAGTATAAGAACCCGCATCCCTGGTCGATCGCATGGATCACGTCTTTCGGTCCAGTGAGCGTCCCGTCGGACGTCCAGAGTTTCACCGGCGTGAACCCTGACATGTTATCGATTGCATCCTGGGTGTTCACCTCCCCCTCGTAAGTCGTCCAGTTAGGGTTTTCTGACACGGGATACGTGTCGCCAGCGGCCACCACGAACCGGTGGAACCATTCCTGCCCATACGCGGTTGTCTCATAGGTGATAATCTTGTGTACCATGGCGCGTACCTCTGCCTCATTGGTGCAGGCGAGTCGTCCGACGTACACATCAGGATACAGGTCGATGTTGGGGTCCTTTGCGGCCTCACCGTACCATTCCCCGTAGATCCCGTTCCCGTTGGTATCCCAACTGGAAAAATTTCCATGAGCATCATACAGATCAGCATAATAGAGGTCTGAGATGAACCGTGGTTCATTCCACTCGGTATTGTTGTCAGCATTGTACACGTACCGGACAGGCATCAGTTCAAAATCACCAACTAGCATGACATACTTGATGCCCCAATTTTCCTTCGCTGCTTTGATGAAATATTTAATCTTTTCAGGCTTGTCGCGCCCCTGCCAGTACATCTGCCTGTAGACGTCGCAGAGCGGTACGAGGCGGGTCCGTATCCCCACGTTGTCCTTATGGACCACGAGTGGTCGCAACGACTTCATAAAATCACAGGGGGCAATGATGAGCAGATCATAAACAGAAGCGTCCGCACGCCGGGGTGTTGTCGTTCGTTGCACAGCAAAGTAATCCCCCGATGAGACTTCTGTCATCTCAGCTGAGATAACCGGACTGAGAACGAACCCGAAAACCACGAGACCTAACGCACACCATTTCCTCAGATGATTCTGATTTCGTGCTTTCATAGAAGTTCCCCGGATTGTACAATATATATTACATTATAATAAAAGTGTGCATAATATTTAAAACTGTTGGGGAAAGTTGGAAAAAGAGGCCTATTGGTGGAATCTCAATATTCCCATAAGTGGATAACGGGTCAGGATTAATAAGTCCTTTGAAAGGATAAACGAGGGTTTTACCGAGGTTGATTAGGGTATGTTTTTATAGAAGAAGCATGTTATAAAATTATAGATCGGGGGACATCATTGAATAGAGCAGTTATTCCAGTCATCATCATCCTTCTGCTTGCATCATTCTCTTTTGGTAGCGTTTCCCATCAAACAGATATAATATCGACTGAGAAACCAAGAAATGTTCCCGATGGGGGTCTTCAAAATTCCTCGTGGCCTATGTTTCACCATGATGTTCGCCATACTGGTAGAAGTTCGTATGCCCCGATAGATTATCAACCTGCAGTGAAATGGAAATTCCGAATGGAAGGATTAACTATTTCTTCTCCGGCTATTGGTGAAAATGGTACCATTTATATCGGCTCTGAAAATTTTCAAAATAGTTTTTTTGCGATAAACGAGAATGGTACTAAAAAGTGGCAGTTTGATATCCCTGATTGGGTTGACTCATCACCAGCTATAGGGGAAAACGGAACTATTTATTTTGGTGCAGCAAATTATATGGGTAATAATGCAGGCTTATACGCTATATTTCCAAATGGCACATATAAATGGAGGTTTAATCCAGGTGATGTAGTATTTTCATCACCTACAATAGGTAGCGATGGGACAATTTATTTTGGTTGTGAAAATAGTAATTTTTATGCCGTTGCTCCTAATGGAACAGAAAAATGGCATTTTGAGACAGGAAAGTATATTATCTCTTCTACTGCCATTGATGCGAATGGAACCCTGTATATAGGTTCAATGGATAAAAATCTCTATGCCATATTTCCTAATGGAACGATGAAATGGAAATTTCAAACAAGCGGAGAAATAAAATCACCACCTTCAATAGGAGACGACGGCACAATCTACGTTTGCTCGTGGAATAATTATCTCTATGCGATCAATCCGAATGGAACATTGAAATGGAAGTTCGGCACTGGTGATGCCACGGAAACATCCCCGGCGATTGCACAAGATGGGACGATCTACATTGGATCATATGACCGGAAAATATACAGCATCGCGCCGAACGGCACGGAAAATTGGGCGTACCAAACAGGTGATTCGGTTCTCTCTTCTCCAGCGATTGATAAGTATGGGATAATTTATTGTGGCTCATTAGATGGAAACCTCTACGCTCTTAATCCCAATGGGACGCTCCGATGGAAATTTGATGCTGGAAATTATATAGAATCATCAGTTGCTATTGGGTCGGATGGAACAATCTATGTCGCAGCACAGTTTTATCCAGCTTCATATACTAATCTTTATGCACTTGGCCGTGGAGAACTGCAAGCCGATGCAAACGGCCCCTATACAGGATACGTTAATGAGAACATTCAATTCACTAGCACAGTCTACGGAGGAATCCTCCCGTACACCTACCATTGGGACTTCGGCGATGGACAAACATCAAACAAGCAAAACCCAACACACAACTACTCTACCGTTGGGAATTACACGGCGACCTTCACGGTCACTGATAATGAGGGTGACAGTAGCAGTGACACAGCACTTGTTACAGTGAGTTATGCTCCACCGCCTCCACCATCAGTGACAATCACGAAACCAGTGAACGGCCTCTATATCAAAGACACCAGAATCCTTTCCATCCGCAAATGCATCATTTTCGGGATGATTACGATTGAAGCAGACGCACACCAAGAACCACTTGGAATCGCCAAGGTCGAGTTCTCCGTTGACGGCAAACAGAAAGCCACCGACACGGAAGCTCCATACACCTGGACGTGGAATGCTTTATCGTTCTCAAAACACACCATTGCCGTGACCGCATATGACACCTCAGGAAAAAGCGCAAAAGCTAGCATCACAGTGTGGAAGTTCTTTTAGACATAAATCAAGCGATGAATTAATGAACCCTTTTACTCCTGTTGGATGCCTCTAAAGATAAACAAACTTAAACTCTCCAGGATTGGAATCTGGGATTTCGTATTATTTATTTTATATTAGAGTTAATAAATGTTTAGCCTCCTGGAGTATTTAGAGCCCTTTAAAGGCATACCTTTATGTAAGAGAAAATCCTCTAGGCGCACCACCCATGACAAACGTCTGTCGTTATCCATGTTACCGAAAAAACAAAGAGCCGATTCCCCCCTCCAAACAGAATGGGAAATCAATAAAACTAATATTTTTTGATATGGACGGAGTCCTCATTGATGTGCTTAGCTCCTGGCGGTACATCCATCAGCGTTTCGGGACCTCGAATCAACAGTCGGTAACAGCCTATCTGAATGATGAGATTGATTATGCCGAATTCATGCGACGGGATGTGGCTCTCTGGAAAGAACACGGAGAGGCAGCCACGAAAGAAACCATAACACAAATTCTGATGACCCTTCCAATGATGACAGGTGCAAGGGACTGTTTCTGTTTCTTACGGGACCATAAGGTGACAACAGCGATCGTGAGCGCAGGGTTGGACATCCTTGCGGAGAAAATCGCACGTGATCTCGGTATTGACTATGTGTTCGCCAATAGCATTAAGACCGATGTGAGTGGTCGTCTCACTGGGGAAGGGATCCTGCGTGTCGAACTCACACAAAAAGATAAAAATGTCATGGCACTCAGAAACAAACTCGGCCTGCCTTCAAAAGCATGCGCAGCGGTTGGCAACTCCTGCTTTGACATCCCGATGCTGGAAGCTTGCGGCCTTGGCATCGCGTTCAACCCTGAGGATGATTGTGTCCGGACGTCAGCAGACATCATCGTCGAAGGGAAGGATCTGAGGAACTTGATCCCTGTTCTTGAGCCGTTTCTTGCGGGTTAAGCATAACAAGATTTTTATGAGAATCTCCAAGCAATAAGGCTCTTTTCTTTCTCGTTCTTATTTTGCGATGAAGGATACTGTCCATAACGGCCGGCTTGGAGCCTGTCCTTGCTGGAGCATCTCCTTCCACTGCTCATCCGTGAGCCGGTCAGGTAACGGTTGCTTGAACTCATAGTAACTGAGCACCGGCCCAACCCCTGCGATGATTCTTCCGTCCGGCACTTTATAGGCGACGACGGCTAAGTCAACATACCCGACGCCTTCCTCAAGGACCTGTTGCGGCTCGTTCGTGTCTGTGTGTACGTCCGCGACCATGGTCGTCTGCCTCCCGTTCTCGTCAACTCCGATGACGACTTGGTCCAGCAGGTCGTCAAAGTCGTGGATGAAGAAAAAATCAGCATCGCTCAACTCTGTGCCTTCCAGTTCCACTTTGGAAATGTTCAGTAGTCGTCCGAGAGCGGTCTCTAGGTTCATGAGCCGGTGCATTTCTGTTTGATTGATCGCTTGCAGTGCGGTCAGGCCAGTACGGGTCATCGTGGTGAGCGCAAGGAGCCGTGTGTAAAACTCAGGGACGGGTTCCACGTATCCGAACAAAGCGTGATCCTGCGGTGTGGGCGGTATTGAGGTGACCTCCGGCGTATAGCTTTGCTTGGCGTAGAGGATTGTATCATGTCGTAGCTCTGTCCATGAGGCGAGCGCCGTCTGTAATTCCTTATCGAGCCAGGCAGTCGTGTTCATGAACCGTGGGTATCGCGTATCATATCCTTGCAGTAAAGAACGGAGTGTGTAGACCCAGCTGAAGTAAAGGTTCCGGTTCCATTCTGTGGTATTTAAGGAGGAAAAGTTCCCCTGTAGGGACGTCAATTGTTTCGTATAGTTCTTGTAGGCGGTATCTCCCTCCCTAGTGAGAATGTCGAGAGCAGGTGATGAGCCAAGTACTGCCATGACATCAAGACCCCTCGGGAAGCCCCGTACAGGGCCAAGAGGAGTGATTTTCATGGTGAACGGTTGATCCGTGCCAGTGTAATATCCGGTCGCTGGGGCGACGAGCTGTTGGAACATGAAGGAATCAGGGATGAAACGCTGTCCCATGAGGCGCATCCCTTTGGTCTTCTCAAGGATTGCATCGAAGTCCTGCTTCGTGATGGGTTGCCCTGGGTTTTTTACGATAATCGCCTCCCCAGTACCACCATAAATCTGTGGACTGCGAAGCTCCGAGAGATACAGTTTCAACTCTAGAAGTTTCGTGTCATTCAAGAGCGATGCAGCAGAGAAGGAACGCCCGAAGATCGTTTGGATGCCGTCGAGGTATTCATAAGGGGTGAGGTCATCCGCGGTGCCGACGAAAAAGGAGGTGATGCTGTACACCCTTGTCCAGATTTCATCGAGCGTTTCATTATTGACGGAAAGAACCGGGAGCGAGGTCGCAATCAGGCTTGCCTGGATGGTCTGTATTTTCGCGTCATAGGATGAGATGAGGTAATCACAGGAGGGGCATGCCGGCTCACCCCCTTTCATAAGGAACGAAATGCGTCCGAACCATATCATGGTCATGAAATAGCGTTTGAGCTTCTCGGACTGGGTGTAATGCCCTCTTGGTTTGTATTGAGAGTAATCCTCTAGATAGTGGAACAGGGGGCTCTTGTGGTACCCATCCTGCGCTTGGATGAAGGAAAGCTCCGTAGTCACGTTCTCACTGACGTACGACGGAACCGAGAACGCTACGGTTCTAATGGATTCGGAGCCGTTGTATCCAGGAGTGGCTGTCTGAAGGAGGGAGACCGCGACCGCGAAGAACCCGCTGTTTCGTCGTGCTGCTTCCTGAAGTTCGCCAGTATACTGAAGATAATCCTGTTCAGATTGTTTCAAGAGCGTGACACTCAGGTCAAGGATCTTATCGAATAACTCCCGCTCCTCAACCCCTTTTAGGATCTGATTGAACTGGATGTGGTAGAGATGCAACATGGTGTCCGAGGTGATGAAGAGCGGGATGTGTTGATCCTTTAAGGTCTTGTACGGAGCAGCGATATCGTCCTCTGGAAGGAGCGTCGGTCTGACCACGAATCCGTTCTGTCTCAACAGCGTTTTTTGATCGTCCGTGAGGTGGAACACTGAGTCGATGGTAGCAAGGTTCACGATTTGAGAGTCATCCAAAGGCAGCGAGTATTGTGGTGGCTGAGCTTGGATGGTCAGATTTTCTGATGAGTAATACGATGCAATCGCGTACTTTGGGTTCGTTGATTGCATTGCGGTGACGCCAGGAATACTGATCAGTCCCGACCCCTGCTGTTGCTGATGTAGGCACCCCGAGAATGCCGTGAAAAGAAACACCCCCGCGACTCCTAGAGCAAAGATTTTTTCCTTAGAGTTCATCTCTCATCGCTCCTGATTAGCATTTTTATAAATTG
>DATKKD010000135.1:0-11051 GCA_035543435.1 Thermoplasmatota archaeon | reverse complement strand
GGAAACTACTCGCTCAAACTCCGACTGTACAACTCAACAGGTAGAATCAACGACATCGTAGACAGTAGCAGTAGTGTGTACAATGACACCAATTCCCAGTCCGACCACGTCCATCTGTACCCCCGCGGTGACACCACCGCGAACAAACCCGATAACATCACAGGCCCTTCAGAGATACGGGTCTTCGAACTCGCGAACTTCTCCTCACGCACGACAGATTCGAATCAAGATCAAATGCAGTATCAATGGAACTGGTCGCTGTACGATTTAGACAACGTAGGCCCGTACAACTCAGGTCAACAATGCAATATCAGTCACATGTTTGTTACACTTGGATTGCAGATGATCCAGGTGAGAGCCCGTGATGATTACGGGTTCCTGTTTGACGGGGGCGTGTTAAATCGGTATGGCAACTGGAGCACCTGGTCGAATCCGTTCTACATCCGCGTGAAATTGTTCGTCAATTTCGACATGTCATGCACCACGCTTTCATCGGCACAGAACGCCCTGTCATCCACCCAGCTTCCATCCATACTAAACCTAAACTCGATGTACGATGGTTTCACCTACGGTGGAAGTGGACAACAAACCTTCTCATGGACCTTCGACAGCAGCTTCTCCAGGCAGGCGAAAACAACCCAATACAGCTATTCGACCATCGGGAGACACACAGTCACCTTGAACGTCACAGACGGCAGCGGGTTCTCTAACGCCATTTTGAAAAACATTACGGTCACGAGCCTCAGCGCGAGTTACAACCTGAGCACGTCTTCATTCTACACCGTCCCTGGTGATACAATCGTCTTCAATGACACCTCTGTGGTCTCCAGCGGTCGCCACATGATCAACTGGACGTGGAGCTTCAACGACGGCAACGTCTCCTACACCAGGAACACCACCCATTCATATGATTCTCTCGGTGTCTATAATGTGACGCTGACAGTCAAGGATAATCGATCGGAGACTGACGTCTCTCATAAATTTATCACGATCGATTACGATTATGATCCACCGCAGATCCTGTACGTGACTCATTCTCCCGATGTTGTGGGGATGGGGTGTAACGTCACAATCGCTGCGATCATCGCGGATAACAGCAGCGGAGTGAACCATGTTGACGTGAACATCACCTATCCAGACAACACCACAGAAGCCTATGCCATGACGCACGTGATAAATGACACCTATGGCATTATCTTCAATAATACATGGCAGAACGGAGTATACAAATATGGCATCTGGGCGGTCGATAACGCGAACAACACGAACAGCCTCAATGGGTTTAACTTCACGGTCACCTCGAACGCGACCATCAGTATCTCCACCCTTAAAGACTCCTATAGCACCAACCAGTACATCAACATCACGGACCCGCCAAATCCATCTGACAATCTCATGGTGGTCAGTCGGGGACTCACCTGGAACACCTACTACAACGCCTCCTCCGGAAACGATATCCTTGAATTATATACGGAGCCGGTGAACTACCAGGCAGAGAACGGCTCGTGGACGCCAATCAACACAACCCTCTGTCCGATATCCAGCAATCACCATGCCTATGGGTATGGGTATCGGCTGGGGAATGATCGTGGGTTGTTCGGCGTGTACTTCAAACCCAATAGCCAGAGCGACTGGCCGGTCGCGTTCACCTACAATCGATCAGACAATCCCACCATTTCCGTGGTGAGGAGTAAGCTTCTGGGGGTTGGCTATGTGGATCCGCAGAGTAATTGGGCGTATAAGTATCTCCAGACTGTGCAGAGCAGCCAGGGACAAACCCAGGATAACGCCATCACATACCCTGGTGTCTTCACGGGCACCAACGTCACCTGGAGCTACGGGAACACAGAGCTTAAGGAAGCGATCACGATTAGCAACGTGACGAAGACGATGCTGCAGGCTCACCCGCCATCATCGTACGGTCTCCATGACGCAAGCTCCTATCTCGTGTTCATCACCAAACTGGATTATCAAGCACTTAACCTGTATAACAATTCGGGGATGCTCACTGGAAATATCACTATCTCGGATACCGGGGTTGATCTCCGGGATGCGCTCGGGCGATTCAAATGCGGATTACCGTTGGGTGATGCCTACGAGTTCGGGAACGAGTCGGTGCGGCAGAAACTGACGTACCGCATCGTACACCTGAACAGCGACACGTACCTGCTGTCCGGGATACAGATCACTGATTTGTCTACCATGACGTTCCCGGTGGTGATCGACCCGACGTTGACCGTATCCTCAACCACCAGCGACGGCTATCTCTACAATTCCAGCAACAACTATGGGGCGGTCCATGATGTAGCGAACGGCACAGTCAGCAGCAATGCGGCGTACATCTCCATAGGGCAAAAAAAGGTGTCCACGTTTCCGCAGTCGTACACCGTGTACCGCGGGTTCGTGTTCTTCAACACCTCCGCATTACCCACGAATGCATACCTTGACAGCGCGCTACTCTCCCTCTATAAAAAGGATGATTATTCAGCCACGGATTTCAATATCACGATCCAGAGCGGAGAAATAAGCGGACAACAGTCCGGGCAGCCGACCTACCCGCATGACCCTCTCCAGGCGGGTGATTACAACCAGAGTCACTACCTAGGTAATGGGGGCAGCCTCAACACCACGAACTTCGTGAACGGACACAACAACATCACCCTCACCAGCCTCAGCTGGATCAACAAGACAGGCATAACCAAGCTGTGCCTACGGAGCAGCCGGGACATCAATAGAAAAACACCAACAGGGAATGAATACATCAACGTGTACTCCGCGGATGCCCTTGGAGGACCAGCAGGATGTAAACCGAAATTAATCATCACGTATCGGAACCAGTCCAAGATCAAGAATACTGGGTCGACAAGCATCAAAGGATATCTGCTCATCCAGATCCAGTTCTACAATACCTCGCAGGGGAAATGGCTGGTTGATCAAGACACTGTCAATGAGATCACACCCCGCACCATTATCGGTGGCGCTCTTCTTTCACTTGACAATATCTTTAATGGTCATGTGCGTGCGTCGGACCTAACACAAGGAACAGGCACATATCGGGTGTACGCAGCTTTCAGAGACCCTGAAGGAAATATATTGAAAACGGATAGTAGGGTTGAGTTGAACGCTTGGTGGCAGTTCGGTAAAGTCTAAACAGTAAAAATACCAATGAAAGAATCAGGGGATTCCCCTGAACTCCCCCTTTTTTTTTTATTTTTTTTTACTTGTGACATCTCGATGAAACGCTCATTAAGGAGAAAATCTTAAACTCATTAGTTCTTAATCATTAATCTACTAATCCTGTCTAATGAGTCTGACTCTTTTACAGCATCCGTTCAATGAGCGCGTTGATCTTGTCTTTCCGGTACCCGAGCGAGCCGCGGTTCACAAACGATCGCTTCACGGTCCGATAGCCTTTCTTCGGCGGGTTCAAGCGGAACAAGGGTTTGACGTCAGGGACATCCTTGTATTTCACGGTGTTGTCAAGGATAGCCTCGGACAGCTTCTCAATGCTAGCGTACGAGGTGGCTGCTTTGAGGTACTCATCGGTGATGGGTTTATCGCCGACCAGCATCCCCCGGGACGAAATGAGCTTTGCAAGGGTCTCTTTGTTGATCTCACCCCAGGTCGTATAATCCTTTATGATCTGGAGCATCCCCTTGCTCACAGGATTTTCCTCAACAAGGACGCAATGATTCGTTCTGTTCAAGCGCAGTAACTGCATTGTTCTTTTGATGTTTGGTTTGACGTTCACGGTGCCTCGCACCCGTATGACTGCATAGACCATGGATTACGCCTCCGGTTTTGGTTCTGCTGGAGCTGGAGGGGCTGGCTCTTCTTTCGGTGGTGCCACCCCGATGCTTCCCAGGACAATGCCAAGTTTATTGATCTCAGATTCTGTGATACGCGTCTCCGCGTTTTTCTTCAGCGCATCGTACACGCCTTTCGCGTAGTTCACGACGGTTTTTGTTTTTCCTTCGGTGAACGCCCAGCAGTCCTTCACACCCGCGAGCCGCAGGATCTTCTTTGCGACATCCCCGGTGGCAAGGCCTATGCCGCGAGGCGCTGGTTTAAAGGTGACCTCGACAGAGCCGCTTTTCCCGGTCACCAGAAACGGAATCGTATGAGGCGTGCGACACCCACATTCCCAGGAACCGCACCCGCGTCGTATCTCGATCATGTTCACTTTCGCATTCTCGATTGCTCGTTTGATGCTTAAACCGACTTCTTTACCTTTTGCTTGGCCGAGGCCGACGAACCCGTCTTTATTGCCGACCACGACCGTGATCACGAACTTCACCCGTCGCCCGGAGTCGGTCATGCGTTGAACCATCTTCACGTCAATGACTTCATCTTCGACATCAGGGAGGAGCAGATCAACGATCTGTGGCTCGCGCAGGGGTAACCCTGATTTCAGCGCGTCGCTCATCGTTTTGATCTCGCCGTTCTTCACCATGGTTCCCAGTCGCGTCTTTGGTGTCCACATGACCGGCGCGGCTTCCTCATCGAACTGCCTTCGTCGTCGTGGCCCGCCTCGTTCTCTTCCAGGCATACTTACTCTTTGCCCCCTATAATCTTGTTTTTTACTTCACCGACATGCGGTTTGATCTCTTTGTTGATATGTACCCCGTTGATGCGATCGTCTTTCGGGATCATGGCGTCATCATGCGGACACGCGACGCCTGCGTCAAGCACGCCCTTGAGCGATGCGAACAGCTTCCCGCCAACCGTCGGGTGATACAGTCCGATGTCCAGGATGCCTTCCTCGATCCCTTTCTCTTTCGCGCGTTTCCCGGCGAGCAGGCCCGTCAGGTACGCTGCTGGTGTCGAGGAAAGTGAGTACTTCCAGTTATAGTGTTTCGCAAGCTCATTGGACATCGCTGACACAAGGACCTTGTCACCTTCTGGGCTGAATTCGATGAACTGCACGCGGATTTCTTTTAATGATTTCCGTACAACGATCCGTGGTTTTTTCGATCGAAGGAGTTTTAAACGTCGCCGATAGTCGGTCTTGCGCTCGCGGTGCCTGCGAGGTTTCACGTGGTACCGTGGTCCTGTCTTCATTGCTTCTCCTCCTTGATGATGTTGTCAGCGATGAGATGTGAGCTCAAATGTTGTTTGTTACGAAAGACGCCGCCCTTTGCTTTTTGGTAGTACACCCGGTAGGTGTGTGCATCGATTTTCTTTTCATCCCGCAGTTGTTTCAGGTAGGTTCTGATGGGTCTGATTGTCCTGATCCAGCGATCTTTCCGTGAAAGGCGTGCGAACTTCGCGCCTTTCCGTGATCCGTGGCCGGTCTGCCGTCCCTTCTTTTTTTGGTTCAGCGTGTATTTCTTTCGCCCGTTGGAGATGCCCTGTTTTTGCATGCTTGTGATCGCGCCACCGTTGATGAGGATAGACATATCGTCTCTCGTGACGGCTTTCGCGATCTCCTCTATTCTGTCCGGGTCCATCCAGATTCTGTTCTGACCGCATTTCAGAATTGAAGCAGCCATTCTTCGTTGATTCCTTAAATCAGTCATTCTGATTACCCCTTCATATTGAGCAGCCGAATGTCACGCTCGCTTGCTTTCTTCGCTATTTCGAGTCGCTTCTTCGTGCCGACGGTGCTGCCGATGCGCACCGCCTGTTTTTTCGGATCAATGACATCGAGTTCTTTCGCGGTATGAACAATGACCTCTTGGAACCCCGATGAGTGGAGCCCTCGGACGAGCTTTGGTGCCCGGAAGCCGACGCGGACTTTGCTAGGTCGGTACCCGAGGTTAATACGCAGTTTTGAGGTGTACCCCGTTGGACGGCGCCAGTTCTTCGGGATGCGCTTGTACCGGAATCCTTCATCTCGCAGGAAATGAGGTGTCCTTTTTTTGACCTGTCGTCGGATCACGAGCTGTTCCTGTTGCGACCGGCTCAGCTCTGGTTTTATCTTCGCTTTGTACTCACCTTTCTTTTCTTCGACGATCTCCACCGCAGCTGGTTTCTTCCCTTCGTCGGTTTTTTCTTCCGCCTTTGGTTTTTTCTCCGGTGCTGGTTTCGCTTTGGTCTCAGCAGGTTTTTTCGCTGGTTTCTCCTTCTTTGCCTTGACCTGCGTAAGAATTTCTCGAGCGTTTTTCTCAGTGATTCCTTTGATCTTCGAAAGATCCTTTACCGTCGCTTTTTTGAGTTTTTCCATTGATTCGAATCCGTGATCGTACAGGAGTTTCGCTTTCGCCTTGCCGACGCCTTTGAGCGCCTCGAACTCTTTTAACACTGCTTCCTTTGCCATGGTTTACCCTCTCTTCACGATGTAGATGCCGTCCTGGAATACCCTGATATCCCTGTCCTTCACCTTGGTCGCACGCTCGATGTTCGCGGCGGTCTGCCCGACTTTTTCCTTGTCGATTCCTGTAATCGTAATGGACTCGCCTTTGACTTCTACCTTCACGTCCTCCATGATCTCCGCTTTCCGAGGGTACCGTTCCCCAAGGAAGTTCTGGATCATGAGATGGCTGCCTTCCACGCTTGATTTAATAGGAAAATGGGAAAACACGGTCTTCATGGTACACTCGTAGCCTTGGGTGACGCCTTTCACCATGTTCCTGATATGAGCCCTGTAGGTCCCTAAGAGCGCCTTCTCCTTCTTATGCGGTGCCTGGGTGCAAGAGATCTGCACCGTGTTGCCGTTCACTGCGAGCGCTATCTTCGGGTGCGCGAGTGTCTTTGAGAGCGTTCCTTTCGGGCCCTGCACAGTCACCGTCTTGTCCTTCAGGGTGACGTGCACGCCGTCAGGGACTTTGAATTCTTCCTTCATCTCTGTGGTTTTCGCCATGGTTTCTCTCTCCTTAGTACACGTACGCGAGCAGTTTCCCTCCGATGCCGCGCTTCCTTGCCTCGTCATGGGAGATGATCCCCTCGGTGGTCGTAAGGATCAGTAGTCCGAAATCACGTGCTGGGAGGTATCGTGCCTCCCATTTGTCCATCTCCCGGACCTTGATGGGGTACCGGGGTTTGATGACGCCGCAGTTGTTGATGTTCCCGTGCAGCTCCACTTGGTACAAGCCTGCCTTGCCGTCCTCTACGTATTCGAAATTGCCTAGGAACCCTTTCTCTTTCAACAGCTGTAGGACACCACCAATGAGCGTCGATGACGGTCGTATCGTGCATTTCTCAATGCCGCGCATCTCCGCGTTTTTGATGATTGATAACGCGTCTGCCAATGGGTCGTTTAGCATGGTTTTCTCCCTCTAATCGTATTTTTTAAACCCGATTTCCTCGGCCTTGTCCCGGAAGCATTGTCTGCAGAGGTGGAGCCCGTAGCGCCGGATGATTCCGCGTTTCCTGCCGCACTGTTCGCATCCTACCTTCCTGCCGTAGACTTTCTTGCGTTCTTTGATCCTCATTCCACCACCTCGACGTGGTATGCATCAGTGATAAACTTCATGGTCGCTTCCCGGGTGAGCTGATGGCGCTGCGGTAGCTTGCGCCGGTCGATGCGCCGGTTCTTGATGCGGTACCCTGGTCGTTCCACGGTGACGCAGATGTCCATCCCGAAGATCCCGATGCTCGGGTCGTACTTCTGCCCTTCGAAGAGCGTGTGATCCGGGACACCAAAGGAGAAGTTCCCCTGGTCGTCGAACGAGTACGAGGAGATCTTGTTCTCTCGTAGCTTGAGGGCGTGTAACAGGAACGTCTCCGCTGCTTTTTTGCGCAGGGTGACCTTGCAGCCGATAGGCATGAGTTTGCGTAGACCCCAGTCCTTGTTGGTGGTCTTCGACAGCGTCTGCACTGGTTTCTGATGGGTGAGTCCCTCCAGCACCGACTCTGCTTTCTTGAGTTTCTCCCCTGCCTCGCCGACGCCGATGTTCACCGTGACTTTCGCGACACGCGCGGTCACTGGCATTTCTTTCTTCGCAACAGCTTTCTTCGTCCGCGTCTTTTTTGCGGTCGCAGGTTTCTTCTCGCTCATTGCACCTTCACCTCAGGGAGAGACACCACGGGTTTTGTTTTCCCGATGGGAAAGATGTAATCGGAAATCGTTGAGAACTCCTTCTCGCCTTTCATCTTCGCGAGGTTCGGCTTGGAGGACGGCACCATCTGGATCTCTTCGATGCTTGCGATCTCGCCGACGTGGGTTCCGCCAACGATCATAGAGACGGTCCCTTTGTCGAACTTGAAGACCTCGTCGATCTTGCGATCCTTGAAGGAGAACCGCAGCACGTCACCGGTGTGATACTCGTCTTTCTCGACGAGAATGTTTCTGCCGTCATGCAGGTTGAGCTGTACTTTTTTGCCAGGGACGACCGTCTTGTTCTGCACACGACAGAGTTTCCATGTGGCGTCGCTCTCAGAGATAGGTACGAGGACAAGCTTGCCGTTTCTGTCAAAAAGAATCCTGATGTTCTGCCGCATTTTCGGGATGCTGACCACGTCCATGAGGCCGCAGGGGTGCTTGAAGTCTTTGCGTTTCACGCCGTCGACGAGAATGTCCCCGTTGGAAACGATCTTTCGCGCTTCCTTGTAGGTGTCACATAGTTTCAAGTAGTCACGTACCAACAGCCCGAGCGGTATTGCCTGCTCCAAGGGGTGTGGCCCTGGAGCCGCTCGTATGGTGAGCTTGCGCTCCTTCCGTGGGATGCGCAACACCCGTGGCGCGTTAAGTCGTTTCAAATGCTTACTCATGCTTCATCCTCTTCTTTTTTTGGGGTGGTTTTTTTCGTAGTTGTTTTCTTCGGCGCAGGTTTCTTCGCTGGTGGTTCCTTGGTTGGTTCCTCTGCAGGAGCTTCTGCTGGCTCCTGTGGTTGTTCTTCTGCAGGTTGTATGGTTTCTTCAGGCGCCGGTGCTGTTGGCTTTGGTTCTTCCGCAGCCTTTGCTTCCTCTTCCTTGAGTTTCTCCTCAGCAAGACGAGCTTCCTCAGCCGCCTTCTCCGCAGCCTCGCGTTCTTTGATCTGCTCTTCTGCCTCTTTCTCCAGCTCCTTCTTCGCTGCCTCGGGAAGTCCCTTTTCGAGTTTCTCCCGACGCCAGCGGTCAGTGACATTGAGTTTTGTAAGTAGCAGGGTGTTCGCACGCATGGGTTTTGCGATCTTCTCCCCTTTCGCGGTGGTGATGACCACGCCTTCGATTTCGACGGTCTGGTCGCGGACATGGACTTTCGCGATCTTGTCCTCGTGACCACGGAAGTTCCCGCGCATGACCTTCACGGTGTCACCTTTCACGACCGGCAGACTGCGCCTGTCGTACTTCAACAGCAGATTCTCTGCGAGGTGCGCGGAGATCCATTTCCGTTTCTTGTGCAAAGGCGCGTTATACAGCCTGTAGCGTTGTTTGCGTGGTTTCGTTGTTGTCATGCTTTCACACCTCAGAGAATGGTTGCCGCAAGGGCAGCAATCTTCGGCCAGCGTTCCGCTGCTTCGATGGCGACCGGGCCTTTGATCATGGTCCCTTTGGTCTCCCCGGTGTCGGTGACGAGCACCGCGGCGTTGTCCTCGAACTGCACCATGATGCCATCAGGCCGTCGGAACGGGCGCCGTTGACGGACAATCACCGCTTTGAGGATTTGCCGTCGCATCTCGGTCGCCCCTTTCTTGACGCTGACGATGACGAGATCCCCGACTCCAGCGGTAGGAGTCCGACGATGGACGCCTTTGATCTTCTGCGTCATGATGATTTGGACGACTTTTGCACCGGTATTGTCAATGCATGTAAGGCGGGCGCCAACCGGCAAACCCCGCATCATTCTGCCAGCTATTCCTTTCATGTGCGTTCACCAATTTCAAACGATCTTCTCGACGGTCACAAAGGACACGGTTTTACTTAACGGTCTACATTCCGCGATACGAACCCTGTCGCCGACGGAAAGCTTCATGCAGGGTGGACAGTGCGCATGATAGGTCGACGTCCGTTTTTCATACCGTTCGAACTTCTTGACAAAGTGCATGAACTCCCGTTCCACCGACACGGTGTTGTGCATTTTCGTGGACACCACGGTCCCGACGAGCACTTGGCCTCGTACCGGTAGCGTCCCATGGAACGGGCACTCAGGGTCTGTACAGACGGTGTCTGGTGCCTTGACGTTCAATCCTATGTTGCGTGCTTCTTTCTTTTCTGCCACTGTGTTCACCTTGATTTTTTTATCCTGTCTTCAGGTCGATACACCAGCCGTGATCCTTTCACGACGGTTTGTTTCTCATGATAGTCAAACGCAAACGTTGCGGTTTGCTTTGCAATCCTTTTCTGTTTTTTCCCAAGGTCGATGAGAAACATGTGTTGCGTCTCATCGACGATGACTCCTGTTTGATTCACCCAGGAAGGATCGGTGCACTCAAGGACGGTCACCCGTCTACCGATGAGTTCATCGCCTTCGATTCGGTCGTGTTCCATATGTGTCTCCCTGGCACGGCTGAGGCCGCGTCCAGTCGAAGGGTTTAGACGACTTCAACGGCGAACCCGAGTTTCTCCAATGCTTCCTTGACTTTTGTCCGGTGGTCCCCTTGCAGCTCGATTTTGCCTTCCTTAATTGTTCCGCCACAGGCGCAGATCGATTTCAGGCTGCTGACGAGCGCGTTCATGTCGAGATCATGGGGGTTGAGGCCGTCGACGACGGTCATCGTCTTCCCATACCTGCGCTTGTCGACAGCAATCGTGATGCTTTGCTGCTCCCGCGCAATCTCTTCACAGACACAGATTTCTTTTGGAAGACCACATTTTGGGCAGATGTCACTCATTTGTGTTCTCCTTCCTCCTGCATGATCGTAAGAATCCTTGCGATGGACTGGCGCACCTGCCTGATCTTCCCGGGCGACGGTGACGACCCCCCCATGGCGGACGTTCCACGTTCATGCATCAGTTCTTCTTTCAGTTCTTTGAGTTTTGTGCTTCGTTCTTCAGGAGTCATATCTCTGATTTCCTTAGCCTTGAGAGTCATTTTCGGTACCCTCTTCGAGTAATTTTCGTATGTTTTTCACAATCAATTCAGCGGTTTTTTTGCCGATGCCGTCGATCGCCATGAGGTCGTCTAGGTCCATCGCATAGAGCTCCTCAAGGGAGGTGACCTTGGCTTTCTCGAGTTTCTTGAGCACGGA
>DATKKD010000134.1:0-14826 GCA_035543435.1 Thermoplasmatota archaeon | reverse complement strand
GTGAAAAACATCACGGGAACCCAAGGATTGAACGGTTGGTACACGAGCGAGTCCGTGACCGTATGGCTCACCTCCTATGACCTTCCTGAGGGAACCGGTAGTGGTGTCAACCACACCTACTACACGCTTGACCAGGGGCCTGTCCAAGAGTATATCGTCAATAGCGGTATCATCCTTGTCGTGACATCGCAGATGTACATGACAGATCAGTGGGCGGTTAATTTCTGGTCTGCCGACCGGGCAGGCAACGTGGAGGATCACACGAAACCCGGTAATACTATCCAGATCAAAATCGATGCGGCGCCTCCTGACGTCCAGATCACAGACCCTGTGGATGAACAGCAGGTATATCTACCGTTCTGGGTCCGCGCGAATGCTTCTGATAACGCTGGCATTGACCGTGTGGAGTTCGATATCGAGCCCTTCGGGCAGCACCCTGGCCTGCCGTATGTCGACACGGAACCTCCCTATGAATGGCTCTGCAACGTCTCCGACATCAACGGGACCTGGACGAGCGGGCAGGGCACCCCAATCCTTGGTGTGAATAAAATGGTCCGGGCTCGAGCCTTTGACAAGTCAGGACAATCATGGACCTCCGAGGCGTGGGTGTACATCGTCAATGAGGAAAACTACGGGAAGTTTTTCTTCCTCGGGTTCATCAAAAACAGGTACGATGCCGGCAGTACGATCACGTTCCAGGCACGGCTGCTCTTCACCCTGCGGCTCGACACCCTTCAACCTGCACTCTACCACTCCGCGGAACAGTTCGTCGTGGCGAAGGACGCTAAGCTCGGATATATCGGGCGTTTCTTCACTATAGGGTTTTTCAGAGTGGCTCTCACTGGGTAAGAGATTGGCCTCCCTTCTCTATTTTTTTTATTACCAAGCAGAATGTCGTATGCTGGTCATATCCCTCTGTAGAAATAGCAACCTTGGTTCTTTGGTAATTCATAAAAAAGGGGAAGCTTTTCGTCCTAGTGATCCATGGTCAGCGATCTTGCCAACAAGCTGAAGAAATTTCTGCCGTTTCTCGGGATTGTCATCCTGCTATATGTCATCTACACCTTGGATGTACAGAAGCTCATCACGGCGTTCCGTTCACTCAATCCATTATTCATTCTCGGTGCGATCGCGTTGAATCTCCCTCAGTTGTTGATCCGCAATTCGGTCTGGCAGTTGATTCTGAAGCAGCATAAAATTAAGATAGGGTATCTTGCGTCGCTGAGGGTCTTTTTGATCGGGTATTTTTATGGCAGCTTCACGCCGGCGTACTCGGGGCAGGTGATGCGGCTGCCGTATTTGAAGGAACGTACAGGCGAGCCGTATGGGAAACTCTTTTTCAATCTCGTGATTGAAACAACGCTTCACACCATTTCCCTGTACTGCATGATGCTGATTGGTGCCCTTCTTGTCTTTACCCAGTTACCTCAGGTTCTCTATTTCGTGATCATCTGGCTGCTGTTCGTGGCTCTCGTGATCGTGTATTTTATTAAAAAAGAGCGGGGTCAGCGGTTCTTTAATGTGCTCATCAAATATCTCGCCCCAAGGCAGCTGAAGGAGTATTTTGCATCCTTCGCGGATACGTTCTACGCAGATTTTCCCCACCTCAAAAACTTACTGGTGCCGATGCTGCTGGGGGTGTTCACCTGGCTCATCGTTTTCACCCAGGAGTACATCGTCGCCCTCGCTCTTGGGTTGAGCATCCCGTATCTCCTCTTCTTGGTGTTGTACCCGGTCGCGAACACCGTAGGATTCCTTCCTGTGACCTTCGCAGGGCTGGGGACGAGGGAACTCACGGCTATCTTCATTTTCACGAGCCTGTTCTCCGTCCCGCGAGAGACCGTGTTTGTGTTGTCGATCGTCGGGTTTGTGATCACGGACGCGTTCTGCGGTTTCATCGGTTTTCTCTTGTCGCTCACTGAGGCTCGTACGAAAGAGAAAATCTCAGAGATTTTTTAAAAATTTTCAACATCATGCTTTGGAGTAATATTGAAGTATTTTCTTTGGAGGTTTCAAAAATAAAAAAAAGGGGGATTCCTAGTACCCCATGAGTTGTCTGAGGTGTGGGAATGCATTTGGGAACATTTCAAAGAATCTCGCCCAGAACGGTTGGAATGGTATGTCATACGAGTAGGGCATCGTCACCTTAAGAGTTGCCCAGTCGCTTTTGACCCCATAACGATCTTTTGCTTTGACACGAATCGTATAACTTCCTTTGTCTGCATAGGTTTTCTCCAAGGTTATCTTATGACCAGATGTGAACGGTCCAATCCAACCAGCCGCCCCGCCGAACCAATAAACATCCCCCCAGTTCAGATAATATTGGACGTCGTCACCATCGGGGTCGGTCGAGGAAATCGTGTACTGATAGGTAGTCCCATTCACCCCGATCTTCCGTCCAGTTAAGATAGGCGTCTTGGGTGGATGATTGACTTTGTCAATGTACACCCACAGTGACTGCGTATTGTTATTGCTTGCGTTATCGGTCACAGTGAGACTCAATTGATAGATCCCTTGCGTTGGATAAGTATGAGTCGTGGTGACCCCAGTTCCGGTTGACCCATCACCGAAATCCCATTTGTACGTAACAAGGCTGCCTTCATGGTCGAAACTGCCACTTCCGTTAAACGTCATTGCTTGGTTCACATGTCCCTGGTTGGAGCCGTTGATGATTGCGACTGGCCACCAGTTGCTATAGTTCGCTGGATTGTAATCAACCCAAACGATTTCGGAGTTCTCGATGTTGAGACTACCGTATTCGAGGTTAAAAAAACCATTGTAGCCCCATTCTTCACTTATGCTGTTTTTCACAATCCAGTAGCCACCATTTTTGATGGAGGGGTCATCCTTCCATCCGACGATCACGAGTTGATGATTAATGCTCGTTTTATTGATAGGCCCAGGATAGGGATAATATTCTGTGGAATTATGATGTGTATAGCCCCAACTCTCCAGGTTATTTGAACCAGAGTAGGTAAACATCATCGTAGCGACGACTGGGCCTGACTCTAAAATCTTTGTTTTGATTGCATTTCTACCCGCGATGGTTCCATTACCTATCCAGTATCCGTAGCTCGTGATTGGGATGAGAAAATGATTCCAATTCGGGCTTTTGTTTGTACAAGAAACCTTATCGTTCACCTGATAGGGTAAACAAAATTCTGGGATAATCCCATTACGATATTGCCCATCGACGCTATACTTTTTGATGAACGTATATGCATAATAAGCATCCCCTCCTTTACAAGTCCCTGCTGAGCGAAGACAGGAAAGCACATATTGTTCAGAGAGATCAAGATGGATAGCAGCACATTGTTCACGTATTTGAATAACACTTTCCAGTGCCCCTATTGCTGCGAAATCCCAGCAGCTCCCACAGCTCTCTTGATCTTTTGCTGGGGTCGTCCAATCTGTTCCATTGTTATCTCTCCAGTTGAAATAAGGTGGTAAATCTTGTTTGATTGTTGGTTTCGATGGCGACTGGTTTAGTGTATCATTGATAAAAATTTCAGTCATTGTTTGTCTATCAGTAAGGATTTGTTGTGATCCACATCCACAATCCGCTGTTTTGTTGTCATCATTTGCGAGAACACTTGTACGATGTTCATTCATTGAGAGTAATGATGGTGTGGCCGACCCGATCAGTAGCATGCATATTAATATTACTACGATTTTTTCTTTCATTTTTTATTTTCCTCCTTATCGTTCCCCTTATTGTTTCCAGATCATGCTTTTCTTACTAGTCATTTTCCGCAGTGACCTGTAAGAAAGCCTAATCCTCCATGAGGTTAAATATCATGTTCTCTATTATAAATGTATTTGATAGAATAAAAATAAGATTGATTTATAACATATCCTTAGAAAAAGTTGGAGGGAAAGGCGTTGATGCGGTTTTTTATGATACCTATTTTTCCCTTTTCTTTTGTTCTTCAGAGATTATGTCGGTACACCGTAGACACGACCACGACTCCTGGGCGTCCCCCTTCATTTTTATACAGTTTTATAGTCGAACCATTGTATGTTAGTACGATATGAAACCAAGGCCTAAACGCAATTCACCGATACCTCCGCTCGCGCCATCAATGTACCATTTGATGTGATTTGTGGTGAATCAAACCTTAATTAATTTTTTAATATACGCCCGCATCGGGATTCGAACCCGAGTCTGAGGCTCCGCAGGCCTCTAGGATATCCAAGCTACCCCATACGGGCAAGTCTGATGATAAGACCTGACTTTGAAAATATACGAAAATCGGGTCTAAAAACCCAAAACCAAGAATGTTTATATAACTGTATCGAAGAGAATGGCTGTAAGTGTTAAATTAAGAAAATAGTGATAATATCAATTCGATTTTTTCTCTTCTATCGAAGAGGTATCCGCAAAGAAAATCCATTTCAAGCGTTCATTTCTGGACATCGACCATGGCGACCTTTTCAAGGATCAGGTCGCCATACTTCTCCTTTGGAACCGTCCGTAACTCCTTTTGCGTGATACCAAAATTCTTGAGTGTGATCGGATTCCCACCGAGAACACTTTCGTCAGATGTCATATCAAATAGTATCAGGAGACGCTTAATCATGAATTCGCTCTTCTCGTCTTTTTTTCTTTTTTGGTCGATGATAACAAAGGCGATTGCCTGTCTCCCTGTTTTAACCCCCATTTTCTTGATTGCTTTCTGTATCTGCCGTTCACCGGCAGCATATAGCATGATTTCCAATGGGAGAGTATTGGTCGCGTTTGTTCCCTGGGCGAACGATCGAAGCGCGTGCTCGGCCGCAGAGATGAGATGCTGGGCTCCATAGACCGCATCTGCGTTCAACGCCTGGATACTAATTTGCTCCTTGGTCGCGAATTGGCTGAGTTTCTGGAGGAACTCGTCAATATCAGATATTGTACCACGAGCACCAACAACATGGATCATCGTGCGTACCGCCCCAGCACTTTTGTTTTTTTACTGCGATCTTCTCCGAGTTGGTGTTGGATGCTGGTCGCGACCGCGGTGCCAATCGTTTTTATCTTGGCAAGACGCTCCAAAGGCACTCCCCTCAGATTGTTGACGGTTTTGAATCCTTCGGAGTAGAGGGCACGGGCACGGACCCGCCCGATCCCCTTGAGAGCAACGAGGTTCAGGAGTTCTTCCTTGCACCCGTTTTGCACCCGTACAAGCAAATCGTTGAGCACAGAGACACAGGAGAAATTGTACATCCGGGCATACTCCCTGGTTGCATGGAGGAGCCATTCTGCGATCTCCACAACGTTGTGGACATCGCCCGGCCAGACATTATATTTCGTAGTGAGTCGATCGTATGACACTTCCTCAATCCAGTCGTTCAGCAGGAACGCGGTTTTCAGGTCGCTGAGGAACCACTCGTAATCTTCACTTTGGGACATCGGGACCTCTAAGAGGAGGGTATGCTGAACCTGTTCTGCTTGTTCCTCGACCCAGGCGTCGCTGCCTCGGAGGTACAGCGAGCGGAGATCCGGGGTTGCGCAAATTGCATGGAGAAACGAGAGGGGCGTGGTCTCTTTGTTGCAGGACTGTTCGAGCGCATGGCGGAGCTGCAGTGCAGACAAAGGGTCGATGTAGAGGGAGGAAGTCCTCGTGCCGAACAAGGTGGAGAGGAAACCTGAATCCATCTGCTCGATGAAGCCGTTTTCTAGGAGAAAACCTATCGCCTCGTCCACCTGGTTCTCGATCGTGCTTTTTTCTGCTTGGTATGCATAAAATGTGCTTTCGATGAAGCGGTAGACACTCGGGGTGTCAGTGACAAACCTGGTCGCGATCGACGAGAGAATATGGGTGCGCAGCGCAGCCTGGCTGCCGAGCTTCGAATAGATCGGCTCAGTGTCGGCAAGGATATAGTTCTCAAAGATCTGATCACGTTGATTACTGTCTTTGGCGATGGTAATCGCCTCACCGATCGTATCGTACCTCGGCCGCCCTGCCCTGCCAGCCTGCTGTTTGTACTCGAGGATCGGGATAGGTGCCATCCCGAAATTCTCATCGTACCGCCATAAATCTCGAATGATCACCCGTCTCGCTGGGATGTTCACTCCGGCGGCAAGCGTCGGCGTCGCAACGATGCATTTGATCCGATGGTCCTTAAACCCTTGTTCGATGAGCCTGCGATGGGCGCTTTCGAGCCCCGCATGGTGAAACGCGACGCCTTTTTCCACACACGACAGCAAGGATTCCTCCACGGAGCTGGGCTCAGCTTGTTCGTGTTTCATCAGAGAAGCGAGCTTTTTGAGGTCATTCCTCTCGCCATCAGAGAGCAATCCCGCGATCATTGGTGACAATCGCGCAGCAAGTGAGGCCGTGGATTTCCTGTTGTTCACGAAGATTAGGGTCTGGCCACCGTCGCGAAGCGATTCCTCAACAAGGAGTTCGAGAGCCTGTTTCGCATCGCCTTCGATTTTTTTTATGGAACCATCGTTGAATTTAATCGAATTGTGGAAAAACACACCTTCTTTCAGCACGACCGGTCGCCAATCAGACTGGATCAGTTTTCCTCCGAGCCAATCCGCGAGTTCCACCGCATTTTTTATTGTGGCGGAGAGCGCGATGAGCTGGGTGCGTGGGTTGAGCGCCTTGATCTGAGCGATGATGACCTCCAGGGTCGGCCCTCGACTCGGATCATGAATCAGATGAATCTCATCGATGACGAACACCTTTATTTTGTCCAGCCAATGGATTCCGTGTCGCAGCAACGAGTCTGCTTTCTCAGAGGTGCAGACGATGATATCATATTTTGATAGCCTGACGTCGGATTCATCAAGATCGCCCGTGGAGATTCCGACTTTGAGGCCGAGGGATCCGAAGCTTTTCAAATCTTCGTACTTCTCTCGCGCAAGAGCACGTAAGGGAACTACGTATAATGCTTTTCCTCCCTCCTGTTTCAACCGTTGAACGATAGCCAGGTACGCGATCAGGCTTTTTCCCGCAGCGGTCGGAATCGAAAGGATCACGTGGTCTCCCCGTAATGCAAAGGGCAGTGCTTCCGCCTGGGGTGGATAGAACTCTTTGATCCCCTGGCTATGAAGGATTTCTTGAATATCTGAATCAAGGATGATGTTGTGGAGGTTCATGTCGCAGCCTGTAATGAGAATGAAGGATATAAAAGGCCTTTCTCCCCTGAAACAGGAATCAGAGAAACGATAAAATAGAAGACATCCTATTATCAATGTATAGGGGGAATCATGCTGAAAAAAATAGTCTGTTCACAAATTATCGCGGGTGTTGTTATCGGAATAGTAATAACCAGTAGTAACGCCTCAGCCATGATACCCTCGAAGGAAGTGACCACAAAATCTACGGATGGCTGGTTCTACCTCCCAGCGTTTCCCAACTATGCGCCACGAGGACTTCCTGACTTTGATCAACGGCAGGACCATTGGATGTCCGAGACAGGAATCTGGTTTTTCCTAAGAGGAATCTGGGATTTCTGCGCACCCACCTCATTGGCTGACATTCTGTGGTGGTTCGACTCAAAACACGAGAATCCTCAAGGGGTCCCAGGCGACGGGAATGATGATTACCCCCTGGTACGTGATTATCATGCACCGGGTACGCCAACCCCCGGCCCGTTCACCGACGATCATAATTTCAACAACGTCAACGACCCAATAACATCATGGAACCTGGGGCGAGGACCAAAGGAGTTCATCGAAAACGTCGCTTGGTATTGCAACACGAATCTCTGCAGATTCCGTATCATCCCTGGTTTTTCTGGTACATATCCACAATCGCTGGAACACGGGGCGAAACAATGGATCAAGGATGCGGGCCTGCAGAATCGTTATACAGTGGAGGCGCTCTGGAATCCTAATTTCACCACCATCTGTGACCACCTCCTCAATAATGACGGCGTCATCATCGACCTATTGTTCTATAATCCCAACGCTATCCTCATTCACAAATACGTCGGTCATTACGTCGCAGTAGCAGGGATCAACCCTGAAGGCTACATCGCCTTCAGCGACCCAATCCAGAACAAGATGAACCCTGTGCCGACCCCTGCAGACCATAACGATGCAACCGTGGTCTCGTACGATATCTACGCGGTGAATCTCACGTCGCCAGCACCCAAGATTGCGTCATGGTACGTCGAGGATTTCATGCAAATCGGCCCTGTTCATTTCGATGGGCTTGCGAAATTCGCTCTCGTCATCTCAGAGACAAGCTGAGGGGTAGTACCTCACCTCATCATAATACAGTGGCAAGACCATAGCAAAGTATTATACGGCCTAATTCTTTTTCGGCGTGCATCTCCCAAAGAGATTATAAAAGAAACATGGTATTCCAGTATGCAACATCTCGGGTGACCTTATGGGACGCAGACAGACGATGATGGAAAAATATAAGATTCAGATGAAAGCGTATCGGAAGAAGCGCATGAAAAACGATAGTACACCGTACCTTCCGCTCGATGGCATCGTGTACGTCATCGATACGCTGAATCCGGGGAAGCCTATCAAGGTCGATGTGGTGAAGACCACAGTACGGAGCCAGCGGAAAGTCATTGAAAGCCTCGCATGCCCCGAGTGTAAAAATGAGATGCAGTGGGACATGAACTGGGAAGCGTTTATCTGCACGAAACACGGGAAAAAAGCAATCTACGAACTGAACATAAAAAACAACATATAACCTAAAAAGTGACAGGTATAAGTATACCTTCTTCTATTAAGGGGTTGTGAGCACTTATGGTGGAAGAAAAAATCGGTATTATCGAGCATTTCTTCACGAACATTAGTGTCGCCGCCATCAAAATCACCGACGGGGAACTTAAGGTTGGCGACACAATTCACATCGTGGGAGCAACCACCGATCTAACCCATCATATTGACCGCATGGAAATCAACAGGAACCCTGTGCAAATCGCGAAAAAAGGGGATGCCATCGGCATCAAGGTCGTAAGCAAAGTCCGCAACAACGATATCGTTTATAAGGTACCAACAGGTGAAACAGCATGAAGGAAATGGCTGAAGTACGAGAACTCAAAGTCGGCAGATACGTCCTCATAGACGAAGAACCATGTAAGATCATGAGTATTTCCACCTCCAAACCTGGAAAGCATGGAGAAGCAAAAGCCCGAATCGATGCGATCGGCATCTTTGATGAGCAGAAACGCAGCGTCGTTCACCCAGTGAAACACAAGGTGGGAGTCCCCATCATTGACAAGCGGAGCGCCCAGATCCTTGCCCTCATGGGCACCGACGTGGTACAACTCATGGACCTTGAGACGTACGAAACCTTCGAGATGCCCATCCCTGAGGAGTTTAAAGGACAACTGGAGCCCGGAAAAGAAATCCTGTATCTCCAGGCGATGGGGAAACGAAAAATCACGCGTGCATAACCACTTAACTCACCGGGGTGTTGAGCGTCGGTCATTATGAATTTTCCACACTATTTTGCGGATGCAGAAGCAACATTCGATTCCGCACAGTTCATCCTGTTCGGTGTCCCTTTTGAAAAAACCTCATCCTTTCGCCATGGGGCTGATAAAGGACCGTTTGAGATACGGCAGGCGAGCTGGAATTTCGAACGGTTCGACCTGCGGACAAAAATCTCCTTTGAGGACATCTCCGTGCATGACTACGGGGACCTCGAGGTCAAGAAGCTCACCTCAAAACAGGTCTTTACTACCACGAAGATCTTTACCGCGTCTCTTTTACGGCAGCAGAAACTACCGGTCGCACTCGGGGGAGACCACTCGATTACCCCCGGGATTGTCACCGCGTTTCCAAAGGATATCGCGGTGCTCTCCCTTGACGCCCACCTAGACTTCCGCGAGCAGTACAAAAACGACCCCTACAATCATGCCTGCGTGATTCGACGAATCGCAGATCACATCGATGTTCGTAACATCAACCTCATTGGCATTCGGTCTGCAGAAAAAGAGGAATACGACAACGCAAAAAAACTCGGTCTACGGTTCACCGATGCATTTACCATCCGATCCCAAGGCCTTCAAAAAACCATAGAAAACACAAAGAAATCTCTGAAGGAAAGACCCATTTATCTCACCCTTGACATCGATGTGATCGACCCTGCCTATGCACCAGGGACAAGCACCCCTGAGCCCCTCGGCCTTACTCCAGAAGAAGTACTAGAAATCATCGATGCGTTCTCACCTCATCTTGTCGGGTTCGATGTAGTCGAGATCTGCCCACCGTATGACCATGGGCAAACTGCGGTGCTTGCAGCCAGACTCGTACGGTCTTGTATCAGTGGAATCTGGAGTGCCCAAAAAGAAGTAACTTAATATATGGCCTTTTCATTCAACTCGGTCATGCAAAAGGAAAAAATCGCTTTGGTCGCGTTAGTCATCATCATAATCGCTGCGGTCACGACCTTCGTCATCGCAGTCAATACCCCATTCTTCGATAACTTGCTCCAAGGAGAGAAAATCATTGCTGTCGGTGATTATGCTGATGTGAACTACATCGGCCACTACGCCTCGAACGGCACCATCTTTGGCTCTTCGTTCAAATTCCCTGGGAATAAGTCCGGTCCGACTCCCTTAAAGATATTTGTCACTCTGAACGCCTCGGCTACCCCGAGTGATAATTTCTCGGCCTACACCAACACCATCAACGATGAGTACGTACCAGGGTTCATCCAAAATCTCGTGGGCATGAAACAAGGGCAAACGAAAACCACGGCCGTGATACCTGCGCAGGATGCCTACGGAGTTTCACCAGGAGTCGGTGATGTCATTAATTTGACGATTCTTGCGCAAAAAGATTATCGGATTCGTATCACGAAGATAGAAAAAAACGTGTCGATGCCCGAGATGTACCAAACCTATTTTGGTAACGGCCCAACCGATATGTACACGATTAGGGAGGAATCACATTACATCGGTGAGTCTATTGGCACCTATTACAATCAAAATTTTGAACCATTATGGGTAAACGCCACCGTTGTTACTAAAATCAATGAGACGCAACTTTGGAAATACACGACTCCAGACCCTGCGAACTTAACGAATTTAACTTGGGTGGATTCCAGTTCTGATTCCAACCCTGACACCGCGTATACGACGATTTATCCAACCAATGCAAGCAGCATCACCTCGATAAATAATTCGACGTTCGTCGTGACCCATAACGTAAAAATAAATGATACAATCAAATACTATAATTATTCCTATCAAAGCGGGCTTACTTTTATCGTCAAGAACATCACCTCGCAGAATATCACCGCATTATACAGCAGTAATACTGGAAATACAACTACAACCTTCACCCGCGTGTTCCCAAGAACATCAGTGGTACCACGGAACACCACACAGAATATCACCCAGCCGTACCCAAAGGAGTATATCGCGTACGCCTTATCGCTCTTACGACAGTACGATCACAGCGTCACGTTCAACCTGGGTCCGCTTGCAGACAAGTCTGTCTACTTTGAGATCACCGTGATCAAGGTTTATAAGGCAAGTTGAGCACGAATCTTTTGTTCGACAAGTTGTAAGAATTCCTCTTCTGTACCTTTCGGAATCGTGGCGCCTGCTGCGATATTATGACCACCACCAATACCATTAACTTCCTTAGCTGCCTGTGTGAGCGCCACCGCAAGGTCCAGACCGTGGTCCACCAAGGATTGCGTGGCCCGTGCTGAGACTTTCACGTCCCCATTCTCGGTCAACGCAAAACCAAGGAGCGGCAAGCTTTTATCGACCTCCTCACCGTTCAACATCATGTTAGTGACAATCCCAATAATGGTGTCACGGATGCCTTCCCCGGCATGGAAAAACTGAAGGAATGCTCGTTTCTGAATTTTTTCTTCACGGGCAAACTGTAAGCCCTCAACCAGGTTGTGCCGATGTCCCTGGAGAAGGCTTAACGCTTCTTTCAACCATTTCCCACGATCACCAAGGCAGACCTTCAACCCAACCTCGTACTGTCCGTAGCGGGCGGTCGAGTTGAGGAGGGTCGCGAACTCCTTTGCATCATGAAGCTCGGTACCTTCTCTCTCATGACAGAGCAGGTAAGTCTCACCAAGAACGCGGCTTGCCATTTGATAGCCGAACCCTTTGACAAGTAACATTTGAACGATTCCTGAGATGATCTTTCGTTTTTCGTCGGCCTCCAGATTAATCCATTTCCTCCACTCATCCCCCATTTTCAAAGGTATCTGGAGATCCTGGAGGAATGCCACACACGCATCCTCACGACCGCTCACACCAGGAATGAACGGATCACTCGCATATTGCAACAGTTTCGAAAGAGGCCTGGTTTCCTTCCCGAAATAACTCAGATCCTTTGAAGTCGTGATTATGCCACTCGCCTTACCGTCCTTAACGATGTCTTGGTTCAGCCCCCGAAGCTCACAGAATTTACGATCTTGAAGGTCACCGATGGCCCCGATAATCGCTAGGGAGGCGAGGTCCCTATTGTTGGGGTCAAGGGCCTTTGCCACGAGGTAGGTCGCTCCGGCACCGCTTAACTCAAAGGAGCCGTCATGACCAAAGAGATGGGGGTTCAAATGAAAGGAGGTGTCGGAGTCTTGGGGGCATTCGTGATGATCCGTGATGATTTTGGGAAGGTCAGGATACGCATTGCTGATTCCGCTGCCAAGGTCCGTGAACCAGACAAGCTCATGATGCCCTGTAAGGAGTTTCTGGATGACAGACTCATCCAGTTGCTTCACGCACTCGATGCTAAAGTCTTTCCCCAGTCGCCGCAGGGTCTCTGAGGCAATCGCACCCGCGGTGATACCGTCCGCATCGATGTGGGTAACGATATGGATCCCCTGGGTTCTCCTTATGATTTCTGCGAGTTCCGAAGCGCGCTGCAGCACTGAAAGCCACCGTAGAAGGGGAATCAAGGAAGTGGGAGATTAGTCTTTTGGTTTTTCATGGAATGCGTTTTTATAAAAATTATCAGTTAATAGTTCCATCGTCCATACATGGCAAATAAGAAGAGTAAAATAATAGCACTGGTTACGGTTTGTGGAACAAAGGAGGCTTCAAAGGCAATGAAAAAAGAATTTAAAGAAGGAAACATCACCATCGTCGTGGACTACGACAAATGTAAAGGAGCGGGTGAGTGCGTCACCGCCTGTCCCGTACAAATCTTTGAGGTGGTCAACGGTAAGGCAGTCGCAAAAAATATCAAAGAATGCATCGAATGTTGTGCTTGTACTAACGCCTGCCCCTACACCGCAATCGAGCATAGCTCCTGTTAACATCCACCATTATCCTACCCAGAGTTCTCATCTCAATCGCACGCCTCACTCTCATGAAATGTCGCTGAAAAAAATGCAGAAAAACGGGTTTGAGATCAAGATTGTCACCTCTTGGGATGAAGAGGATATTGTGAATTTGTACAAGGCGGGTGGCTGGTGGAAAGATTCGTACGACCCTAAAGGGATCCCAGCTCTTATCTCAGGGAGTTTCGCGTTTGCGGTCGCAATCGACCAAACCTCAGGGAAGGCGATAGGGATGGGCCGTGTACTTTCCGACCGAGTCTCTGATGCCTATATCCAGGACCTCATCGTGTTACCACCGTACCGTCGCCATCATCTCGGATCGAAACTGGTTCGCGCCTTGCTGGAGTACTGCGCATCGAAAGGAGTAACCTGGATCGGTCTCATCGCAGAACCTGATACCGACGGCTTCTACAAAACCCTTGGGTTCAAGCCAATGAAACGCTATGTACCCATGCTGCTTTCTTCGGAGAGATAACGTGCTCTCCCTGAGTGATTTCCAAAAAGTGGAGTTACGCGATAAACCATTGTTTGATGATTTCTATTCCCGCTTCCCACCGAGTCACAGCAGCGATTTGTTCACCACCATCATCAGCTGGGAGGAGTATGTTGAATATCGTTATCTCGTCCATGACAATTGCCTATTGCTCATCAGTCGAAGTGCAAAGGGACTCGAGGTCCGAGTCCCGATTGGGCCGTTCCAGAAAGAGGTCCTCGAGCAAGCAGTCACTCTTACTCGTAAGGAACACGCCTCGATCGGGTACATCAAATCGATGGAAAAAGACCTTCTCCTACGTCAGTATCCATCGCTGACCTTCCATGAGGACAGGGACTTATACGATTATGTGTACCGTACCTCGGATCTGGCGACACTCCCCGGGACCGCGTACGCGAAGATCCGGAATCGGCTCCATAAGTTCACGAACGAGACGCCGTATACGACCGAGGATATCACTGATAACAATATGGACGAGGTCCATGAATTCCTCAAACGATGGTGCCTGTGGAAGGACTGCGCCTCTGATGAGATCCTCGAGCAGGAACGAAAGGCTATCGTGTATTCTATGGCACATTATTTCGATCTTGGGCTATCAGGCATCGTTCTTCGCATTGACGGAACGATTGAAGCCGCCAGCGTGTTTGAGCAAATGAACCGGGACACTGCAGTGATTCATTTTGAGAAAGGGTCACCTGACTATGACGGCATCTACAAGGCAGTGAATATGGAGGCTGCAAAGCGCCTTCAAACACAGTCACAATTTATCGATAGAGAAGAAGATTTAGGGGTACCAGGGTTACGGAAGGCGAAACTATCATATCACCCCCATCATTTTGTTGAAGTGTACCACGCTACTCCATAAAAATAACCCTAAAACACACCTGAGGAATCCGAAGCATCTTGGCGTTCGCAATCAATACCGTTCTGTGTTATTTTGTCGACAGCCAAACGGTGAACACGGTGAACCCCGACGCAGTGAGGTCTGAATAGACGCCTGTTTTCACTTTCGTGCCGTGCCAGTATCCGAAAAATCCGAACATCGTACCGACATAATTTCCTGGAGGTGCCGTTTGTTGCCCCAACATACCGGTCGTGGTGATATCAGTGGAA
>DATKKD010000133.1:0-6172 GCA_035543435.1 Thermoplasmatota archaeon | reverse complement strand
CCCCTCTCTGCTGCGTTGTGTTTTCTCGGGATGCCGGTGATCATGCTCGTTGTCACGGTCGAATGGCAGATGGTGCTGAAACGGCAATGCATCCATGTCAGCTTCACGTACTCGTTGAAAAACTTCTTCATCGGCTACTTCTATGGGTTTATTACCCCTGGTGGCTTTGGGGCGTACCTCCGGGCGTGGTATCTGAAGTATGAGAGCAAAGCGCCTCTCGCCAAGTGCGTCTCGAACATCATCACGTTCAACACCCTTGATTACATTACCCTGTTCCTGTTGGGGTCGATCGGTGGGTTGTTCCTCCTCGGAAACACCCCCTCTCTGCTCGTCCTCATCTTCATCCTGTTTATTTCCGCGGTCGCTGTCTTCGTCTTTTTCCTTCGGAAAAGGACATCGAAGCATCTCTTCGAAAGACTCCTGCGTACCCAGATTTTCCAGTTCATCCAACGCTATATGGATGATTCCATGGAGTCGTTCTTTGACGATCTCCCCACGTTCCGAAGCCTGCTGTTGCCGTTCCTCGTCTCTTTCCTCGGATGGTTTGTGTTTTTCACAGAACTGTTTTTGATTGCGCAGCTGTTCGCTATCCATGTTCCCTACGTCACCTTCCTGTTTATGCTGGCAATCGCGGCGACCATCGCGACCATCCCAATCTCCTTGTACGGTCTTGGTACGCGAGATGCCACCCTGGTGGCGCTCCTCTCCTTGTATCAGGTGCCTCCAGAAAACAGCGTCAGCTTCACCCTGTTCTGGTTCATGATTTTTTGGGTGACCCCAAGTCTCATCGGGGCTGTCATCACGATCTTTGAAAGTAAGAAGCTGCCGGTGAGAAAAAAACTAGTGTAATAGATCGATTTTGATGTTCGTGAACGGGCGAGTCACACTGCTTTTTGTGGCTCGTACAAGAGAGAGAAGGTGAGCAAGAAAAGGGAGAACAAAACGACCATAATTGAAACATTGATCATCGTCCCAATAACCGCGAGGGCATCGTACAGAAGATAGGAGGAGGTGTACCAGGTAAAACCAGAGAAGCAGTAGGAGACGCAGAATAACCCAGGGATGGCGAGTGCGAAGGTCCTCCCGAAACGCTCAAGGTAGAACATGGACGTCCCACGAATGCTGTCACGGATAACGTCAAACCAGCTCAAAATGAAGAGGAGCAAGGGTAATGCGATGATGAATTTGATGACGTTCAGGGAGGGGAAGGCCCCCCTGGTGAGGAGGTTGACGAATTCGACATTTGCCTCGGTATGGACAAACAGGTTCGTTTCATGGAGAAAATAGTTGTACGACAAGACCAGATCCAGTACGGCGCTCATCAGGATCGCCAGGTAGATGATGACCGATAGTTGTATCGTCCGTTTTTCCGTGTTTCTACCCTCTCAAGACACTTTGAACAATGCTATCTATTTCATGCACTCTATATAATTTTTTCTTCTCCGTTGCCTATCTGTCTTATAGGTTCTCACCTGGAGCGCGCAACACCTGAGTACTTAATCAAGAGGAACTTCATTTCCTTGTGCTGAAGAAACCCATCCGCTGTGGTGATGCTATGGACATCCAGAACGAGGACATCGTGTCAGTCGCCGTCACCCTCTGTCTGCTTTTGCTCTGGTACGTGACCTTGGTTTCATTCAACTACCCGCTGGTTAGCCTGTTCATCCTCTGGGGAGGTATGATTGGCCTTACTATTGTCTATTACATCGTCTACCGGAAAAAAAAGCGGGATATGAAGATCTTGAAGATGCGGTTCTATGTCTCAGCGCTCCCGATCTACTCTGCCCTTGCGTTCTATGTGTATCTCCTAATCGAGGGAAGGCACGTGACTGGAGTCTTGCGTTTGTTGCCTGTCGGCATCGTCGGTACGATGCTACTCCTCAACGCCGGTGTGGTGTACTTTTACACCCGAAGCGCTTGAGCGTTACTTTCGTTGAATGAAGCAAGGGGTTCTGGGAGGGCTTCGGTCGCTTATGGCAGGATCAAGGTAAAGATGATGAGCTGTATCCCGGTGTGTTTCGTCTCCTGGTCACCGACCAGTACGGTGATCGAGATGGGCCCCAGTCCAAGGAGTATCGATGTACCCCTCGGCGCGCTCTCCCCCACGTCGAGGGCTAAGGAACCATACGAGGTCGCGTTGATATGTCCATATATGCCTCCCTTCACATCCAGGCGCCAGGGTACCTCGGTGACATTCACCGGTCCCTTGTTGGTGAACATCACGGTCACTCCAAGACCGCTACTGATTGTGACGGAAATCGTGATGTTGCTCACATTGACTGTTTTGGTGATGACACCGGTCGTCCCGTTATCATCAGTCACTTGAAGGGAGATCGGGTAGCTTCCTGCCTTGATCCACGTATTGGTGGTGATTGGGGTGCTATGGGTTTCGTCGTACGCCCCGTCATTGTTCCAATCCCAAGCGTACGAAATGATTGTTCCATTGGGTTCATAGCTTGCCGACGCATCAAAAGTGATTTGGTGGTACGTAGACGAGTTCTGTGGCGTCCACGTAAACTCTGCGACCGGGGACTCGTTTCCTCTTGTTTCCCCGTGTGCAATGGATGCGTTTGCTACCCTCAAAGATGCCGGATTATGAGGTGACGACGTGACTGCAGGAACAGCGGTCACGATCAGAAATATACAGACAACAATTCCAATTACTTTATTTTTCATGGTTTGTATCCCCCTACTTTTGTAGTACCCTACAAAAAATAATGCCTTCTCATTATTTATATCTTATTGTATGTATTTATACGAAAATAATGTATCACGGTTGTTCAAGGGCTTTCAGGAGGAGGGAATAGGATGTTATCTGAGTAACTGGATTCTGGGATACTTGGAGGATACCCGTGAAATAGTACAACACTCCTTCGCTAAACGTGATGTTGAACTGAGAAAAATTCATGGTGAGGAAGTTCACGCCATTCAACGACCCTTGTACGAATGGCAAGGCAATTGGTGCATCAGTGATGTACCCGTACCCGTCATTGAAATCGCCTTGATAGTAATAGCCTTGGACGGTGATCCTTTGCCCGACATATTTGTTAGGATCAACAGTGATATCCCCGACAAGCCTGATTGTTAAGGATTGTTCTTGATGTTGAGTTGCTATAAAAACAGTGTACACCCCGACTCCTATCAAGGCTATCGTTAACACGATGACTGTTGCACTAAGTATCTTTGGTCCTACTCCTTCAAGCATGATTTCACCATTTCCATGGCGTCAATATGGCGGTCAGAGCAGTACCTTACGGGTCTCTGCGCCAATCAAAGGTTTTTTCGTAAGTCTTCTTATCATATTAATTCATAGTTCTCTATTTAATCGTGACACAAGAATGACTCACAAATGATTTGAAAACAATTCAAATCTCTCATCCTGAGTCTTTTTTTACAGATCACGTTCTACGACCTTCTTTAAATTCATTAGCATCATATTCCAGTTATGCTCGGAATGTCTCCTTGCTTCCTCGTTCCCGTTGTTGTCCTGCGTCAGCGATACGAGTGTATCTGAGCCTTGTTGAACCAACGCAATGGTCACGGTGTGGTAATTCTGTGGAATATCAGGTTTCCCTGACAAGGGGCTGAAATGACTGTACCGCATTAGGCGCTCGGGTTCGAACGCGAGGATCGTCCCCTTGTCCTCATACTGTCTTCCTTCCCATTCCCCCTTCCACACGATGGGACTCCCTTGTTTCCACTCAGAGACCACGATGGTGTTGAACATGTACTTTTTGATAACATCAGGATTGACCAGCGCATCCCACACCTTCCCTGGCGGCGCGCGAATCAAGATTGATGCTTCAGCGATCAGGTGGGCCTTCATTTCTTTGCCTCACTATTTTTCTCCGACCAGACTCACTTTTCCGGGAACTTGCATTCAGTCGTGTCTTTGTCGTCCCGCAATCGTTTGAACACGGGCGCTCGGAGCTTCCGGTCAGGCGTGAGCTCCAGGTATTCGACCTCTGCGACAAAGCGAGGTTTCACCGGGATGATCTCCTTCGGAAGTTCGTCCCCCTTCCTCGTGATTTTGATTTTTTCCAACTTCGGATAGAAGTAGTCGATGAACGCTTCATCAAATCCGGTCCCCACCTTCCCGATAAAGACGATTCTACCGTCGTCGTACAACCCCAGAGCAAGGCTCGAGATCTTCCGTTTCGCCTCAGTGAACCCGATGACGATCGCCTCGACAGTCTGCAGGAATTTGATCTTCAACCAGCTGTCAGACCGCTTCCCCTCTTCATACGCGCTGTCTTTTTTCTTTGCGATGACGCCCTCCGCACCGCGTTTCTTCATCGCTGACCAGAGTTTTTTCCCTTGTTCTGTAAAGACAATACGTTGCATTGTAGCGTTTTCCTTCAGGGTCGCCCGCAGGACCTTCTTGCGTTCCATGAGTGTTTTGTCACGAAGATTGGTACCGTCTTTTTCCAAGATATCGAACGCGACGAACACCGCCTGGCCGTCGTTCTGCAGGAGGTTGAAATCAGGGTTCCCCTTTGAATCGAAGGCGACGATCTCGCCGTCGATGACGCACGAAGATGCTTTGATGGGCGGCAGACGGATGCCTGAGAACCGCGAGGTGAGGTCCTTGCCATTCCTGCTTTCGAAGGTGGGGTTCTTCCCATAGTGAAGTAACGCGCGTATCCCGTCAAGCTTCGGTTCATAGATAAACCCAGGCCTCTGGAGATCCTTCTCATCACCAATCTTTGCGAGCATCGGCCTCATCGTTTCAACCTCCGAATGACCCCGCGTAGCGATGATTGCGACTTTCGAAATGATTTCCAGGGATCTTGTTTCTTCGCAAGTCTTCTCAGTGTCTTCCCGATGTCGTACCCACCTGGTGGCACGCTTCCGAGTTCAGTCCAGGCGAGTGGGAGAGCGACCGATGCCTCGGGGACTGCCCGCACCGAGTACGGCGCAATCGAGGTCTGGTGGGGGGAGTTCCGGTTCACATCAACGAAGATCCTCTTCCCGCGTTTTTCTTTTATCAGCTCTGTTGTGACATGGTCCGGGTCATCCTGCTCGAGCACCTGTGCTATCTTTAGCGCGAACGACCTCACCCCGTTGTTATTCTGCTCTGGCTCGATAGGCACCGCCACATGATACCCGCGTTTCCCCGTGGTCATCAGATAGGGGTCGAGGCCGACATCTCGTAGGAGATGGCCGAGTTTTCTGATCACACGACGCAGCGACGCAAGATCACGGCCAGAAGGATCCAGATCGAACATCATCTTATCCGGGTACTCCAACAGGTTCTTCCGGCTCGTCCCGATGTGAATCTCCGCGACTTGTGAGGCGATGAACACCAGGCTTCGTCTGTCGTTGATGATCACGTAATCGACAGCTTCCTGCTCCTTCCTGATGAGCTTGTGGTCGATCCAGGTAGGAAAATAGTCTGGCCGGTCCTTCTGGTAGAACCCTTTCTCGGATGCGCCGTTCGGGAAGCGGTACATGGTGACGAGCCTCTGCTCGACGTGCGGCACCATGACCGTCGCAATCCTCTCGTAATACTCGACGTACTGCTGTTTCGTGTAACGGGTGAAGATTTTCTTTTCCGGGTGTGATATCTCAAGGGTCACGAGACTACCCGTTCTCAAAGGTGTATTTGTCTTCCCTCATCTTGATGAGAAGCCAGTTCTTCGGGTTGTTATTGAACTTCGTCCGAATCAACGCATATCTTCCCTTGAGTCTCCTCCCGTTCAGAGCCACCTCGATCTGACCGTTCTCGTAGGATTCCTTGATACTCAACTTGCGGATGTTCCTGTAGTCGCCCTTGTCCCAGATCTTGACCTTTCCCGCCCCGTACTCCCCCTTGGGGATTTTACCTTCGAATGAGGCATAGTCCATCGGATGGTCCTCGGTTTCGACCGCGAGATGCTTCTCTGCAATCTCGGTTGGTATCCCTTTCGGCACCGCCCAGGACTTCAGGACGTCCCCCATCTCGAGCCTGAAATCAAAATGGTTGCTTCTGGCGGCATGCTGCTGGACCACGAAGATGGTCTTCTTCGTCTTTCTCTTCTGTCCGCCTTTCGGCTCAGTGGTTTTCTTGAAATCCCGTTTCTCTCGATACGTTTTGAGAGGTGTCATAGGCTCGCCTTCAACGCCTCGATGAGGTTCTTCTCTTTTGTCGCCTTCTCCGGTTTTTGTTTCACGACGATGACCGCTCCCTTGG
>DATKKD010000132.1:0-2459 GCA_035543435.1 Thermoplasmatota archaeon | reverse complement strand
TAAAAGGTTCGACGATGAAATGGTCAAGGACTCCGGTCACGGTGCCGACCGTGATGGGTTTGCAGATGCGTTCTTTGATCCATTGCTCCGCGTCCTTCCAGCTTGCGTTGAGCAGGAGCAGTTTGCTTTTTCCCCGTCGTTTGATGAGCTGGTCTGGTTTGACGACAAGCTTCGTCTTCGCCAGCCACGGGTACTTGGTCGGCAGTTTCTTGAGATCCGTGTCCGGTCCGACCGTGATGAATCGATCCTCGATCGTGTAGTTTCCATTCGTGTAGTCTTTCAGCAGGCGCGCCATCATGCGTTTTCCGTCTGCCTCTCTGATTGCTTTTTGTGCCATACTTCAAAACCTCCCTATGGTTTAGAGTTTTTTTGCCAGATGGGCGGCGATCGCGTCGATGAAGTCTTCCGTGTACACTTGTTTGTTCTTGGGGTTTGATGTCACGCATCGCATCAGGTCGCCCGTGAGGATGCCGCTTTCGATGGTCTCGAGCGCTGCCTTTTCAAGCTTGTGAGCGAAGTCGACCACCTCTGGCGTGTTGTCCAGCTCCCCGCGTTTCTTGAGCGCCCCGGTCCATGCGAAGATGAGCGCCATGGGGTTGCTCGAGGTCTTCTCGCCTTTTAGATATTTATAATAGTGTTTCTGCACGGTGCCGTGCGCCGCCTCGTACTCGAAGTAGCCATCTGGTGAGACGAGCACGCTCGTCATCATCGCAAGGCTCCCGTAGGCAGAACCGAGCATATCTGAAAGGACGTCGCCGTCGTAGTTCTTGCACGCCCACAGCATACCTCCCTCGGATTTCATGATGCGGGCGACCGCGTCGTCGATGAGGGTGAAGAAGTATTCGATACCTGCCTCGCTGTACTTCTGTTTCCAGTTCTTCTCGAACTCCTCCTGAAAAATCTGGCGGAACCTGGCGTCGTAGGTCTTGGATATCGTGTCTTTCGTTGCGAACCACAGGGGGACCCTCTGGTCGAGCGCGTAGGTGAAGCAGGCCTTCGCGAAACTCATGATGGATTTATCCGTGTTGTGGATCCCTTGCAGAATCCCTGGACCTTTGAACTCCTGGATCGTCAAGGTAATCGGTGTGCCACCATCGGCGGGTCTGAAACACAGCTCCCCTTTCCCTGGTCCCGGTACTCGGATCTCCTGGTTCTTGTACACGTCCCCGTACGCGTGCCTGCCGATGTGGATCGGTTTCGTCCAGCTTCGTACGGCCGGGGGGATGTTGCTGACAAGGATCGGGCTACGGAATACGGTGCCGTCCAAGGCGGCTCTGATGGTCCCGTTCGGGCTTGGCCATTCCTTCTTGAGTGAGTATTCCTTGACCCGGTCTTTGTTGGGAGTGATGGTTGCGCACTTCACGCCGACGCGGTGTTTCTTAATAGCGTTGGCAGCGTCCATGGTGACTTTATCATCGGTCTCGTCACGGTGTTTCAGTCCGAGGTCGTAGTACTCGAGGTTCATCTCTAGGTACGGGAAGAGGAGCTTGTCTTTCACCATCTTCCACATGACCCTGGTCATTTCGTCCCCGTCGATTTCCACGAGGATCCCTTTCATCTTGATCTTGCTTGGTTTGTTCGCTTGTTTCATGTGATTGCCTCATCTCGTTTTTCCTATTTGATGTAATTCAAGGATCCCCCCGCTAGGATGATCTGCCTGTCCCGGTCGGAGAGATCAAATGATGCCTCAAATGTTTTCCCTTTGGTTGTATCACGAATGGTGAGGGTATTCGTTTTTCCTTGGAGTGTTTTCCTGACGCCTGCAATCTCGAGGAGGTCTCCTTGTTCAATCATGCTGTAATCGTCCTTGTTGACGAAGGTGAGCGGCAGGATGCCGAAGTTGATGAGGTTCGCTTTGTGGATGCGCTCCATGCTCTTCGCAAGCACCGCCTTGACGCCCATGTACATCGGGCAGAGTGCCGCGTGCTCCCGGGACGAGCCTTGGCCGTAGCTCACCCCTGCGACGATGATGTTGTGCTTCCCTGCGTCCTTGATTTTCTTGGCGCGTTCGTAGAACTTCGGGTCGACGACCTCGAAGAGGAACTCGGAGTACTTCGGCACGTTCGAGCGGTACTTCATTTTGCTTCCCGCTGGGATGATGTGGTCGGTCGTGATCTCGTCGCCGACCTTGATCGTCACCTCGCCTTTGATTGCCTCAGGCATCGGGGTGTTCTTTGGGGGCTCGCCGATGTTCGGACCACGGATGATCTGAACCGTTTCAGGGTGTGCCGGAGGGTACAGGAACATGCTGTCGTCGATGAGGAATCTCTTCGGCATCGGGATGTCCGGGTACTTGATGCCCTGTTTCTCGAGGTCGCGTGGGTCCGTGATCTTGCCGGTGATCACCGCGGCGGCTGCGGTTTCTGGGCTTACCAAGTACACGTTCGCGTCCTTGGTGCCGGATCGTCCGAGGAAGTTGCGGTTGCTGGTGCGTAGCGAGGTCGCGCCAGTCTTTGGCG
>DATKKD010000131.1:0-19347 GCA_035543435.1 Thermoplasmatota archaeon | reverse complement strand
TGGCCGGTGAGGTACTCAATGAACAGCTCGGTGCGCGCGATCACGATCTTTTTGATTTCGTAGCGTTTGTCACGATCATGGATGTGGACTTTTTTAGTTTTCTTGATCGCTTGATCCAGAAGTTGTTTCGCGGGGAGCGCCAGTGGGAGGTTTCTGAACATAAGTTTGAAAAGCTTTATGTGATACCTCTAAATTAAGCTGTTGGTACGAGTATGGACGAAGGGTACATTCTTGCGAATAAGTTCAGGCGAGTCATCTTCGACGAGCTGGTCGCTGGCGAGACCGACCTTCGTCGCATCGCGAAGAAGAACAGGATAATCCCGCGGGTCGCGCAGCGTACCATGGACGAGTTCGTTGCCGGCGGCATTGTGGAGAAGCAGGGGATGAGGTACGTCTTCACGGAGGAAGGCAAGAAGCTCGCGGAAACGATCGGAAGCTAATTCGGGGGAGACTTGAAACGCCATGAAACCGTATCTGCTCCAGACCTTGAAGGAGCTTGCGCTCTTGGGGGCTATCGGCAATAAAATCGAGCTCTCATCGCAGGAGCTCGCGGAGAGGCTCCAGACGAGCCAGCAGACCGCGTCCCGGTACCTGCTCGAGCTCGACAAGGAACAACTCATCACGCGAGAACTCGGGGTGAAAAAACAGCTCATTCAGATTACGGTCGCTGGGGCGGACATTCTCGACAATGAAGGCTCGCTCTATCGGCAGATCTTCGACCAGTCCAACAAGATCGTGTTCAAAGGGAAAGTCATCTCCGGGATGGGGGAAGGCACGTACTACACGAAACAGGGCGGGTACGCGGATCAGTTCAAAAAGAAGCTGGGGTTCGCCCCGTACCCAGGGACGTTCAACATCGAGATCGAGTACATCGAGCGTAACAAACTCAGGCTTTTACGGAACCACAGCGGCATCGTGATCGACGAGTTCAAAAATGAGAACCGCACGTTCGGGAGCGTTATTTGCTACAAGGCGACCGTGAACGCTATCGAGGGTGCGATCGTGATGCCGAAGAGAAGTCATTACGCGACCGTGCTTGAGGTGATCTCCCCCTACTGCCTCCGAGATAAACTCGGGGTGAAAGATGGCGATACCGTCGAGGTCGTCGTGTTCCTTCAATGAAGGTGAGGAAGGCCATGAAGAATAAGTTCGTCGCAGACACGCTTTATCTGATCGCGGACCTGTTGGACCTGAAAGGAGAGGTGTTCTTTAAGACCAGGGCGTACCGCATGGCTGCCCAGACCATCGAGGCGATGGAGGAGGACATCGAGACGTTCGTACGACAGGGGACGCTTGAGTCGATCCCGGGGGTTGGCGAGGCGCTTGCAAAAAAAATCACGGAGCTGCTCACGACGGGGAAACTGAAGTACCTGGAGGACCTGAAGAAGGAGGTGCCGACAGGGCTCGTTGATCTGCTGAGCATCCCCGGGCTCGGACCGAAGAAGGTCGCCGCGATATACAGCAAGCTTGGGATTACCACTCTCAAGGAACTACAAGAGGCGGCGGCCGCAGGCAAACTTCGAGGGTTGTTCGGGTTTGGCGAGACAACCGAGAAGAACATCCTCCGTGGAATCCAGCTTCTGGAAAAAACCAGCGGCAGGGTCCTGCTCAATCGTGCCTACATGGACGGCATGGAGTACGTCGCGTATCTGAAATCCTGCACACAGATCCAGCACATCGATGTCGCTGGTAGTCTGCGTCGGATGAAAGAGACGATCGGTGATCTTGACATCCTCATTTCGTCAAAAGACCCGGAGCCGGTCATGGATTATTTTGTCGCCTACCCGATGGTCGAGCGGGTGCTTGCGAAAGGCTCGACGAAATCGACCGTTTTGTTAAAGGATAACCTCCAGGTTGATCTGCGGGTCGTCGAAGAGAAAAGCTACGGCGCTGGCCTGCAGTACTTCACCGGGTCCAAGGACCACAACGTCACCTTGCGCGGGTTCGCGATTAAGAAAGGGTTCAAGCTCAATGAGTACGGGCTCTTTGACAAGGACACGGACCGGTTCATCGCAGGAAAGACCGAGGTGGAAATCTACAAAAAAATCGGGTTCCCATACATCGAGCCGGAGCTCCGTGAGAACCGGGGCGAGTTCGAGGCGGCGCGGAACGGCGAGCTGCCGAAGCTCGTGGGGTACGATGACATCCAGGGGGATCTCCACGTTCATTCGGACTGGAGCGACGGGAAGGATTCTCTGGAAGCCATCGTTCAGGCTGCAAAAAAACGCAACTATCGTTTCATCGGCATCGCGGATCATTCACAGTCCCTCACCGTGGCGAATGGGCTCTCCGAAGCACGTGTGGCGAAAAAACTCGCTGAAATCGAGAAGCTTCGGAAACAACACCCGAAGATCACAATCCTCGCGGGGACCGAGTGCGACATCAAACAGGACGGCACATTGGACTACAACAACAAGACCCTGAAGCGGTTCGATTATGTCATCATCGGGATCCACACGGCATTCAAAATGGAGAAAAGCGCTATGACGAAACGCATCACCAGCGCCATGGAAAACGAGCACGTGAACATCCTCGCGCATCCGACCGGAAGGTTGCTTGGGAAACGTGACGCCTACGAGGTCGATGTTGATGAGCTCATCGATGCTGCAAAGCGAACTGAGACCCGGCTGGAGATCAACGCGGTGCCGGAACGACTCGACCTTGATGACGTCCATGCGAGACAAGCCAAAGACCAAGGCATCCAACTGACCATCGGGACCGACTCACACAACATCCAGCATTTCGATTTCATGCGCTTCGGGATTGCGACCGCACGACGAGGCTGGCTTGAGAAGAAAGACATCCTCAACACCCTCCCACCGAAGGACGTGCTCAAAGCACTGGAGGCGAGCCGATGAACAAATCCGAGGCGAAGAAGGAAATCGAGAAACTGCGCGAGCAGGTCAACTATCATAATTATCAATATTACGTAGAGAACAACCCGGTGATCTCAGACTACGAGTACGATATGCTCGTGAAAAAACTCGAATCGCTCGAAAAGGAGTTCCCGGAACTCATCACCCCCGACTCGCCGACGCAGCGGGTCGGCGGTGAGCCGCTTATGGGATTTGCGGAGGTCACCCATTCTGTCCCCATGCTGTCCCTCGACAACGCATACACGTACGATGAGTTGCGACTGTTCGATGAGCGTGCGAAAAAAGTCGTTTCTGGCATCGAGTACATGTGCGAGCCGAAAATCGACGGGCTCTCCATCGCTCTCGTGTACGAGAACGGTATCTTTGTTCGTGGTGCCACCCGTGGCGATGGTATCAAAGGGGATGACGTCACTGCGAATCTCAAAACAATCCATTCTATCCCGCTGAAGGTAAGGGGGACGACGCTTCGTAATGTTGAGGTCAGAGGGGAGATCTACTTTCCTATAGCCGCGTTTAAGAAATTCAACAAGGATCAAGAGACGAAAGGAGGACAGGTGTTCGCGAACCCGAGGAACGCGGCTGCAGGATCACTTCGTCAGCTTGACCCCCGAATCGTTGCTTCACGACCCCTTGATTCCTTCATCTATTATCTCACGGTGGCTGAAAAGGATTTCAGAACCCAGGAGAAGGCCCTTGAGGCGCTGCGCGACGCAGGGTTCCGCGTCAACCCGCTCATCAAAAAGGTCCGTTCCATCGAGGACGCAATCGCTTACTGTGCGTCCCTTGAAAAGCAGCGAGAGACCCTTGATTATGAGATCGACGGTGCGGTGCTTAAGGTGAACTCCTTCGACCAGCAGAAGCAGCTTGGCTCAACCATCAAGCATCCCCGTTGGGCGATTGCCTATAAATTCACCGCGAAGCAGGCGACCACGAAGTTGAACGATATCGTGATACAGGTGGGTCGGACGGGGACGCTCACTCCCGTCGCGGTCCTTGAGCCGGTACAGGTTGGCGGCGTCACGGTCTCCCGTGCCACGCTGCATAATTTCGATGAGTTGAAACGCAAGGACATTAGGGTCGGCGACACAGTCCTCATCGAACGAAGCGGGGACGTAATCCCGCAGGTCGTCAAGAGCATCGCCGAGAAACGGACCGGGCAGGAGAGGGTGAAGACCATACCGAGGAAATGCCCGGTGTGTGGCACCGAGGTGATGCGGACCCTTGATGAGGTCGCTGTGCGCTGCCCGAACAAACGCTGCCCCGCGAGGCTCAAATGGCGCATCGAGTACTTCGCGTCGCGGGACGCGATGGAGATCGACCATCTTGGGGGCTCCACGATCGACAAACTCATCGACAAGAGGCTCATCAAAGATATCGCTGACATCTACAGTCTTACGAAAGAGGATCTCCTGAAGCTGGAGGGATTTAAGGACAAGTCCGCTCAGAATCTTCTTGACGCTATCGAAAAAAGCAAGCAGCAGGGCCTTGCCAGGGTAATCTATGGGCTCGGGATCAGGCATGTGGGGAAGTTCGCCTCCCAACTACTCGCAGCCCATTTCGGCTCCATCGATGCAGTTGTGAAAGCATCCTTGGATGAGCTTTTGCAGATCAAAGGCCTCGGGGAGAAGACCGCGGAGGCTATCGAGACCTTCTTTGCGACCGAGGAGAACATGGCGCTCATCCAGAAACTGAAGACCATCGGGATCCGGACCAAGGAGGAGAAACGAGGGGGGGTACTCCAGGGGAAGAAGTTTGTCTTCACCGGCGGTCTTGCGACGCTCACCAGGCCTGACGCCTCTGATCTCGTCATCAGGAAGGGCGGACTCGTCACCTCTGCGGTAGGAAAAGACGTTGATTTTGTCGTGGTTGGTTCCGAGCCAGGGTCAAAGTATGAGAAAGCAAAGAAGCTCGGCATCAAGATCATCAATGAGGAGGAGTTTAAAAAGCTCGTGGGAGCACCATGACGGAGTACATATGATAGAATGTACAAGAAAGGAGAACAAGCTGGACTGCCCCTGTAGCTATCCCTGTGAACGAAAAGGGGTGTGTTGTTCCTGCCTCAGGTACCATCGAAACCGAGGCGAACTTCCTGCCTGTTATTTTTCCTCTGAGGCTGAGAAGACGTACGACCGGAGCATCGAGCATTATCTACGCATCTCTCGCTAAATCCCGGTTGTCAGAATCGTGAGAACAAAGAGATAAATACGTAAGGCTTATATCTCATGACAATATAAGGGGTCATTGAGGAAAGTACCACTATGGCAATAGGGTTCGTCCTTATAAGCGCCGCTCCGGCGCATGAGCATGAGGTGTACAACAAACTCTCCAAGGTACCCCAGATCATCGAGCTCCATCCATTATTCGGGGAGTACGATCTAATCGCGAAAATCGAAGCCGATGACTTCGAAAGCCTTGGGGATATTGTCGTGAACAAAATACGAACCATCGAAGGAGTGATTGACACAAAAACGTTAACAGGAACGAAATTTTAAGGAGTGAAAAAATGGTCGGATACCCACAGTATTTTTTAGGTATGTTGATGCTGGTCTTTGCAATCGCAAGCATAATCGCTGGAATCTTTACCGCCTACTTTGGCTCAGGAAAAAGCAGAGGGGTCGGTGTTGTGCTCATCATCATCGGGCTGCTCGTTGGCGTGGTCTTCCTCTGGGGAGCTAATGTACTCCCATTCGGGTCCCTTCCGGAACTCCTCAACTTAACCGGGACTGTTATCAACGGTGTCGTGGCGGTTGTTGGCGCTGTCGTCGGCGCACTGATCGCCCTTGGGATCTTCCTGCTCGCCATCATGAAGGCTTAAGGAAGCATACGTAAGAACATCCGGTGTACCCGGAGGTCACTGGTGAGCTCCGGGTGAAATGATAAAGCCAGGTAGTGTCCCTGCCTGGCCATGACTATTTCTTTTTCTAGTGTTGCGAGCACCTCACAGGATCCCCAGACCTTGGTGATGATGGGTGCCCTGATGAACACCGCGTTGAATGGTGCGTCGAATCCTTTGATATCAAGTGACCGTTCACAGGATTGTTTTTGCCTGCCGAACGCGTTACGCTCGACTCGCATATCCATCGCCTTCAAAAGCTGAACGTCCCCAGGATTATCAGTGAGCTCTTTTGCCAGCAGCACGCATCCAGCACAGGTCCCCATGATGGGAAAATCGTTTCGCACTATTCGTTTTTTGATGGCTTCATGCATCCCTGTTCGTACTAATATGCGAGAGATCGTCGTGCTTTCTCCGCCTGGGAGAATCAACGCATCAATCCGCTCGATATCCAGGGATCGACGGACGAATGTCGTGTCACCTTGGAGACCTTCCTCTCGGAGCGCCCGGTTCATGATAGCGATATGCTCAGAAACAGCACCCTGAATGGAGAGGACACCAATCCTGGTGATTTTTACCATCCTCGTTCCTGGAGCATCTGGTCCTTCGGGATCGCGCTGATCTCAATGCCAGTCATCGCGTCCCCGAGGTTCTTGCTCGCTTCTGCAATCACCTCAGGCTCGTCATAGTGGGCGACGGCCTCGACGATCGCTTTCGCGCGTTTTTCAGGGTTCTTTGACTTGAAAATACCGGACCCGACGAACACGCCGTCGCTGCCGAGCTGCATCATGATCGCAGCATCAGCTGGTGTCGCAACGCCCCCTGCCGCGAAGTTCACGACCGGGAGACGTTGCAGGTCCTTTGTCTCCTTAAGAATGTCGAGGATTTCTTTTACTAAGGTTGTGTAGGTGGAGTTCCCAAAAACCAGGGTGGTCGGTTTCACCTCGTGGTTGGTGAGCGTCTTGTAGGAGGTGACATAGCTTTGGCTGTAGTCCTCCGCGAGTTTTTGAAGCTCGGTTTTCTCCAGGATTTTCAGCATAACAATCATGCTTTGTACCATGCGCTGATGGCGTATCGCCTCGACGATGTTACCGGTGCCTGCTTCCCCTTTGGTCCGTATCATCGCTGCACCCTCCCAGATGCGTCGGACCGCCTCGCCGAGGTTTCTACAGCCGCAAACGAATGGAACAGTGAACAGTCGTTTATCGACATGGTAGAAGGGGTCCGCTGGGGTGAGCACCTCTGATTCATCGATCATGTCGACGCCAAGGGCATCCAAGGCTTGCGCCTCGGTGAAATGGCCGATTCTGACCTTCGCCATCACCGGGATGCTGACCGTGTCCATGATTTGTCTGATGACCGCAGGGTCTGCCATGCGGGCGACACCCCCATGAGCACGGATATCGGCAGGCACTCGCTCGAGTGCCATGACAGCGACCGCACCGCTCTTTTCTGCGATGCGCGCCTGGTCTGCATTGGTGACGTCCATGATGACACCACCTTTCTGCATCTTAGCGAATCCTCTCTTGACGAGGTCGGTTCCGTGTCGGAGTTTTGTTAAGTCCAATTCTCTCATGAATCTCACCCAAAAGTACGCTGGGGTCAAAGGGGGATATACAACACCCTTTCTTAAGAACTGTGGTGGTAAATAAAGTTATTGTTGTAGGGTTCTGTCACTTATAGCGTTGTCATAAAAGGGTTGTCACTTCAGAGTTGGAATTAAATTATGTTGGTATCCCAAGAAAGTCAGATTGAACTTCAGTCATATTTGATATATGTCTGTCGTGAGTGCATACTATTGAATTGTTAATAAAATTCTGTGTTGCTGCAATTAAACAATCTATTCCTCCAGGTACATCTTTATGACCTAAAGATGAATTTGCTTGTTTTGCAACAATGTTATATTTATAATACAACTTACCTGCAAACATCCCAATATCTTTTGTAATGCCAATTGCAGTAATATGTGGCATAGACAATATGCTTTTAATAAATGCATTAGCGTAAGTTTCATTATCGCTCTGAGAAAGTCTATAATAAATTTCTAAAAGAACTGGTGGGATAAGAATCCCTTCATATTTTCCATCACATATAGATTGAAAAATTTCTGATGCTTTTATCGTTCTTGAATCGGTTGGAAATGGATTATTTAAAAACTCAATAATGTTTGTATCTAATATTAAAATAGTCAATATTATTCCTCTTCCATCCAATCCAGATATTCTTTTTCTGATGAAAATTTTGTTTTCCTTTTTTTTAGTTGAAGTAATTTTTCAAAAGCGTTAGAGTCTTTTTTTATTGGTTCTGGTAATGAAAAAAATCTATATGAATTTAATAATTCATCATATTTTAAAAATAATTTCTTAAATTCGTCATCAACTATTCGACGTAATTTTTTTTCAGTTATTGTATCTATTTCCATATTATTCATATATTTGTTCTTCCCAATATAAATATTTACTCTTTCATCATCACATAAAGAATGGTGACCTTTATAATATGTATTTTTAAACTCTTGAAAATCACGACATTTGGTATAAACTGACATAAAAACACCTATTTCTTCTTAAAATCCACTATAACTTCTATAAATTTTTCTAATGTGTCAGGATTTGTTGCACCAGCTGTTGCTAAGTTATTTTGCTCATCTTCTTTGGTTTCATGTGAAATAGAAAGACGTTCTTTGACCTTTTCTCTTTTTTCATCTAGAACATAAATACAAAAATGTTCAAAATCAACATCACCAATTTTTTTCTTTAATAAACCTACAAATCTCTCATCGAAAAAATCTACGACATTTAGATTTTCGATTTTCATTTCTGTAGGTTTAATCTTGCCAACTGGCATTACTTTTTCCTCCTGATTTTAATAGACATTAATTATAACAAGTTCTTAAAGCTATTCCATGAAGATTTCTTGTATTGTATTGTCTTATGCATCTATGTAAGCCATTTGTCTTTACCATCAATAAGAATCCCTGATTCTTCCCCAGGAGTACGGCCATCCAAAGCTTCATGAGGCTTAATAAAATTATAGAACAACCTGTGACCTTCAATAATAGGAGTTGATTCGATCTTGACTCCACGCATAACCTTCTCTCGTTGGCGAATAGTACCATGTAACCGTTCCACATGATTGTTATTAGGATGATATTCTAATCCTACATTCCAAAGGTGTTCAGTTCATAGAAAAAAATAAATAAATGTTATGTTTTATCATGTCATACGGAGGATAGAATATGCTCAAAAAATTTATCACAATAAGCATAATTTTATTATTGACTCTGGTATTAATTCCAGTAATATCAATATCTTGTGAAGCAAAAAATAACATTGTCTTCATCAACGGACATGATTGTAATGGTTTTACAGCTGGTGATGTTCTCTTTCCACATCGATTAGGACTGTTATTCCCAACGTTGTTTTTTATAAAATCAAACCAATCAGGTAATGCAATAATTCTCTTTTACAAAGGAAATTCAACATTAGTGATTAAAAATGGTATTCCTCAACGAATCATGTATCCGTCAAAAATAAAAATAGGTCTGACCGAACCAAAGACATTCGGAATTATCAAGTTTTTTTTCTATAACATACTCACAAATGATCAAGGCATAGGAACAAGAGTTTTCGCTGTATGCGACTCCTTAGAAATAGACCCTATTTCATAAATATTACGATTAATTTTTTCTATGAGATTTACAAAAACCATTAAAAAAAAAATAGAGTAGTTCTGTACAACGGAACCCGTTGTCTCCTATATTAATGTAGTAAAAATTTTGGCTAGGCAACAGTGATTTCTTTGCAGAGATAGACATCCTGGATTGCGTGCAGCAGACGTACACCGTCCTCGAACGGTTTCTGGAACGCCTTGCGCCCTGAGATAAGCCCGGTGCCGCCCGCGCGTTTGTTGACGACTGCGGTCCGTACCGCCTGTGCAAGGTCGTCCTTCCCTGACGCGCCACCGGAATTGATGAGCCCGACACGCCCCATGTAACAGTTCGCGAGCTGGAACCTGGTGAGATCAATCGGATGGTCGGACATGAGGTCCGTGTATGCCTTCTCGCTGTACTTCCCGAACTTCACGATTCCCTTGTTGAGCGCGATGTACCCGCCATTGCAGTCAGGCAGTTTCTGCTTCACGATATCAGCCTCGATCGTCACCCCGATGTGGTTCGCCTGCCCGGTGAGGTCTGCGGAGGTATGGTAATCCTTCCCGTCTACCTTGAACGCGGGGTTCCTCAGGTAACACCAGAGAATCGTCGCGAGCCCGAGTTCATGCGCGTACTTGAACGCCTGGGAAACCTCGATGATCTGCCGATCAGATTCTTCGGAGCCGAAATAAATCGTGCACCCAACCGCTGCAGCACCCATCTCCCACGCCTGGTCCACCCCGCCGAACATGATCTGGTCGAACTTGTTCGGATACGTGAGCAGCTCGTTATGATTCAATTTCACGATGAACGGGATCTTGTGCGCGTACCTGCGCGACACCGCGCCAAGGACCCCAAGGGTTGAGGAGACCGCGTTGCAGCCGCCCTCCATCGCTAGTTTCACGATGTTCTCCGGGTCGAAATACAAGGGGTTCGGTGCAAACGACGCGACCGCTGAATGCTCGATCCCCTGGTCCACGGGCAGGATCGACAGGTACCCTGTCCCTTCAAGACGACCGGAATAGAACAGCGATTTCAGGTTCCGTAGCACCTGTGTCGAGCGGTCAGAGTCCATATAGATCCGGTCGACGAACTCAGGTCCAGGGAGATGCAGCGACTCCTTCTTGATCTTCGGGGTCGCATAGTTCAACAGATAATCAGCCTCAGCGCCCAGCATTGTTCTAATCGTTTCAAAACTTCCTTTCATAATGACTTCCTCAAGTTGTGCCACCCAGGGCTCACCTCTGTACCACTAGGAGTGAATGTCCACGGGAACATAAAACTTTCGACAAAAAAATGAAAAAAAGAGAAAGAGGAAACCCTAGAGTTTCCCTTCTTCGTAGCGGTGTTGCAGTTTTTCAAGCATATCCATGGTCATGTTGGGGAGATCGTACTTCGGCTTCCAGCCCCATTCCTTGCGGGCGGCGCTGTCATCGATGGAGCTTGGCCAGGAGTCGGCGATCGCCTGGTGGAAATCAGGTTTGTAGTCGCATTTGAACTCAGGGATGTGCTTCTTAATCTCGGCAGCAAGCTCCCCTGCAGAGAAGCTGATCGCGGCGAGGTTGAAGTCGCAATGGTGTTTGAGTTTCTTGAAATCAGCGTCCATGAGGTCGATCGTCCCTTTCAAACAATCAGGCATGTACATCATAGGCAGGGTTGTGTCCGCGCGTACGAAGCACGTGTACATCTTCTTCTTGATCGCCTCATAGAAAATCTCGACCGCGTAGTCAGTGGTCCCACCACCTGGCAAGGTCTCGCTGCTGATGATCCCAGGGTAGCGGACACCGCGGACGTCAAGCCCGAACCGTTTCACGTAATAGTCGCCTAGGAGTTCCCCCGCGACCTTGGTCACGCCATACATGGTCTTTGGTTTGAGGATCGTCTCCTGGGGTGTGTTCTCCCGTGGCGTCTCAGGGCCGAACACGGCGATGGAGCTCGGGACGAACACCCGTGCCATCTCGTGATCCCTGGCGACCTCAAGGCAGTTGTACAACCCGTTGATGTTGACGTCCCACGCAAGCAGCGGTTTCTCCTCGCCGACCGCTGAGAGGATCGCAGCCATGTTGTAGATCGTGTCGATATCGTAGTCCTTGACGACCTTCTCGATGGTTTCACGTTTCCCGATGTCGATGAACTCGAATGGTCCGGAGTTGAGCAGTGTGCCGCTCGGTTTGGTTTTTCTTCCTGTTGCAAGCACGTTATCGTTGCCGAATTTCTTGCGCAGCACCATGGTGAGCTCGGAACCGATTTGGCCGACCGCACCGGTCACGAGAATTTTTTTCATTCGTTTTTGTGGCATACAAAACCCCTGAAATTCTTAGACTGGTATCACCGTTTCCTATAGATACTTTATGCTTCTTTTTGGTGAACTATTTTTTACATGATTCGTTGATAGAATTAGAATTTAAAAAAAAATAGTGCCCGTTTGTGCTGCGTACCTATGAACTCACTGCTTTTTCATCTCTTTCCGTTCCCGTTGTAAAGGACCAGGTGCGTACCAGTTCCATTTGCCGAGGAGCTTCATCGCAGCTGGGACGATATACGTGCGTACTACCATGGCGTCCAACAGAATTGCGAAGGTGATCGCAAAGCCGAACTCGGCCAACATTTTCGTGGACGAAAGCATCAGGACTCCGATAGCACACCCCATGATAATGGCGAGTGCCGTGATGATACCACCGGTCCAGTCCACCGCATCCACTATGGCCTCTTCATCAGATTTCCCCTTATGAACCTCTTCTCGGATCCTGGTCAGGATGAAGATGTTGTAGTCCATCCCAAGACCCATGAGCATGATAAAGAGGATGAGTGGAATGAGCCACAAGATAGGGACACCCAGCCAGCTTTGGAATATCAGGAACGTCGCCGCAAAAGACCATGAGATCGAAAGCATGATACTCAGTACAGCGAACACTGGCAAGATAAGGGAGCCGAGCACGATGACCAGAACGATGAAGATACCGATGACGACGAGGATCTCCATCTGGTTGAACTCGTTGCCCATTGACATCATAATATCGTACAATCCTGCGGTGTACCCACCGACGTACGCTTCCTGGACACCTTTGCCTGAAAGCGTCGAATCAACCGCGGAGCGCAGTTCTCGTACAGAATCGACAGCCTCTTTGGAACTCGGCGCAGCATTGAGAACAAAGGTCAGACGAACGGTTCGATTGTCCTGACCGATGAATCCTCGAATCGTGGACTGATCATTTGCGGAGAGCGCGGTGATATGAGCATAATCGACGGTTGCGCCATAGGGCCTGGTAGGACCATCAACTTCATGTACGACAGGATTGCCCGCCAATGCCGCAGATGCCTGCTCGATGGTCTGCAAGGCTGAGGTGTCATAGCTTCCATCCTGCATCAGTACTGGCTGGTCGAACACGATAACGATAGTAGACGGAAAGATACGGCCAGCGCCGAAGCCTGCGGTCATGGCATTCATTCCTTGAATGGACTCAACCTTCGGCATAGTGCCGATGAAGTCGAAACTCGTTTCAGCTGTCGCATAAATGTAGGTCGCAGGTAGGGATATGAGGACCGCTACCAGGATAATCGCTTTCGCGTGTTTTACAGAAAAACTCGCAGCCTTGTAAAAATAACCATGTTTCCCTGCCACCCGGCGCTCCATGATACGTTTGGCATGATTCTTGAACCGCTCTTTGTTATTCGGCCAGAACACTCGATTCCCAATCAGCATCAGTAAGCTGGGAACGAGCGTCAGGGAAATGAGGAGAGCCACGAGTATGGACAGACCCATCACAAAACCCATCACGCGAATCATCGAATAGGATGCAATCCCCAAGGACATAAAAGCGATAATCACCGTGGTACCTGAAGTCGTGATGGACTCACCAGCCCAGGTCACCGACGTCTTCACCGCTTCTTCTCTCGATGCACCTTTGATACGTTCCTCGCGGAATCTGGCGATGATGAAAATAGAATAATCAGTACCGACGCCCATAAGAATTGAAAACAACATGGTCGTGATATTGGAATCCACGCCAGCCACGAAGGTACCCACGGTATAGACAACCGCCTGACCTAACCCGACGGCAACCATGACGGCGCCAAGGGGCAACACCGGTGTGAGAATGGAGCGGAAAAACAGACCCATGAGGATAATGAGAACAGGGATTGTCACAAACTCAATAAGAGAAAAGTCCTTGGTCACGGACTCCTCGATGTCTAAGGATATCGGTGCATCACCTGAGACATAGGTGGCGAGATCCTGTACGTTTTCTGTTTCCTTAAGGTTGGAAATGATCGTTCTAATTTTTTTGACATTTTCAATGATGGGTTTTGTTTTATTGCTATCCACCCACTCAGCACTTTTCGTGAACGCTAGCGAGATGATGGTCACATGACCGTCAGGGCTCACGAACGATGAACGCATATCAGCAGGGAGCTGTATTGGATAGGTATCAAGCGTACCATTGGGGATGACGACCGTGGAAACGAAATTCTGGACAGTCGCGTTCCTGTTCTCCGATGATATGTTAGCCAGGTTACCGAGGTCGTAGATTTCGTACAGGAACTTTGTGTCTGTGATGTTAGCACTCTTAGCGATGGAGTTCACCGCAAACTCGCGTTCCAGCTGCTCGTCCATGAAGGTTTTTATACTGAAGGTGTTCGCGATGGCTAGCAACATCTGGGACTCGGCACTTGGTATGCCAGAACTCGATGCGAGGTTCGCCACCGCTGATCGTGCAGCCCGTTCCGCCCGAAGCTGAGGGCGTAGTACCCACCTTAAATGGAATCTATCGGCAAGCCAACTGGTATGGAAGAGGGAGAAATATTCCGTGAGGAACTGGGTCGTCTGCGGATCTCCACCACCCATTTCCTGTATCATGGCGTTCATCTTAGCGGTCGCCCTGCGATTGATCCCGAAACTCTTCAGATATAACTGAAGGTAGAGAGCGGGGATACCCCACACCAATTTCACCATGCCTATCGTCTGGTACATTCCTGCATTGATTCCTGGCACGGCCTGGGTGAGGACATAATTTTGCACGGTATAGACGGAGATAAGATCCTTCGGAAAAGCACCAGGAGTATTGGCTTCAAAGTACTGTAGACTTGAATCGGACTTGATTTGGTGTTCCAGGTTCAGTATGAAATCACGTAGTTGGGGGCTCGATACATCATCTGTCTCTACGACGATAATCATGGTTGAATTGGAGGTGCTCGTGGGGAATTGCTTCGTTAGTATTGTCGAGGCCTTGTCAGAGTCACTCTGTCCGGTGCTGAAGGTCTGCTGTTGATAGGTCACGACCTGGTTTGCATTCATGATTAACGGGGTACAAACAAGAACACCGATTATCCAGAGAATCAGGATGAGTTTATATCGTCTCACGATGATATTGCCAAGCCTCTCAAAAATCATTTGTTACCCTTCAGTGATACCTACTCTTGATTTCCCCGAAAGGAAATCATATTTAAAAAATTATCATATTTTTATTATATATATTTTGCGAGATAATAAATGTCAGACGTGCCTTATTACGCTCACAAGATAACCGCGGGTTAATCACACAAGAAAAGGGAAAAGAAATGGTCGAGTACCAAGAGAAGATTAGGGGACAACCAATATGTTACGGCAACGGAAACAGGCCAGCGTGTTTCACCAGCTCAGGGATGATTTCCTCCCAGAATAGCGCCGTGATATGCACCCCGTGGACACCGACAACCGTCCGCAGCTCCTCAATCGCCTGCAAGGCAAGCACATACCCCTCCGCCGAGGGGTCCTTCGCGTCCTTCATCCGCTGGTAGACAGCATCGGGAACATCCGTGCCAGGGACATGGAACTTCATGCGCTCCGCCATCTTCACTGATTTCAACGGAGTGACCCCGGCAAGGATATGCACCTTTTTGTCAAGACCCAGTGAACGCACCTCATCCATCCATCGCATGAACTTCTCCATGTCGTACACGCTTTGCGTCTGGATGAACGAAGCGCCGGCCTCGATCTTCTTCTCAAGGCGAACCACCTGAAACTCATACGGATCCGCGTAGGGGTTCGCGACCGCACCAAGATAGACCTGCGGCCACTCGGCACGCAACGCATCACCACTCTGCAACACGCCCTTGTCTCTCATGTCACGGAGGATCTGCAGCAGCTGTGTCGAATCAACGTCATACACGGCTTTCGCCGCGGGATGATTCCCCACGGAAGGATGATCACCCGTGATGCACAGAACGTTCCGTATCCCAAGCGCGGCAGCACCAAGGACGTCACTTTGGAGCGCGATCCTGTTGCGATCGCGACACGCCAGCTGCATGATCGGCTCCTCGTGCATCTGCAGGAGAATCATACTACCGCTAAAACTCGACAACCGCACGACCGCTGTTTGATTGTCGGTTACATTGAACGCATGGGCGAAGCCCCGCAGCAGCTCCCCCTTCTCACGGATCTTGCCAGCATCCGCGCCCTTCGGCGGCCCGATCTCGGCAGTAACCGCAAACCGCCCCTCAGAAAGAACCTGATGAAGAGTGCTGAGGTACGCCACGTTACAGACTCCTGGTCATCATGGTCGACTTCGACCAATCCTTTGGTGGTTGAATCGCCCTTAACATTGATAGTTTCCCACGTTTCTTTAACGACTGATACACTTGATCCCAGACGCAGGGGAGTTCCTTTTCGACCTCGCAATACCCGTTCGAGGAGCCTCCACAGGGGCCATTCAGCATGGATTTCGGGCAACGGGACACTGGACAGAGCCCGGCGAACGAATCGACCAGGCAGTCCCCGCAAAGAGAGCAGCGTTTCTGGAACTCATCCGCATGGACGATCTCACCTAAAAAAAGCGTATCGGTGCCACTGATGACTTTCTTGTCGGGGAGCAGTTCTGCGACCGTCTGCACCCCGTTCCCGCAGGCAAGCATCAGGATTTTTGACGCCTTTGAAATCTCCTTGGAACATGCTTTCATCAGACGTTTATCATTCTGTAAATGACAGGCGGGTTCAAGGATCATTGTTCCGGTGACCTGAATCTGCTGCTTCTCCAATGCTTTTTTAATCGCGAGAACCTGATTCTCCCCACCGGTGCCACACAATGTTGCACACTCGTTGCATCCCATGATAAACACCGGGTCATGATCGATTGCATGAAGAATCGTATCAAAATTTTTTTGTTTTGTCACAATCATGATGGGCGAAGATGGAGTGACCGGTTAATAAAAATTTGTTTCTTCTGCGTTAGGAAGCGGACTCTCTTGATGAAGTTTGAAAGAAGTAATATATGTTTATAAGCGCTAGGTGGTTACATGCACTCGATGAACCCCTATGCTTGAGGTCCTTATCTTTCTCATCCTCAGTTGTATCCTTCTCATATGGGTAGTCTTTTTCATTCTTGCCATGCGCAACTATCTCCAGCTACCACGATTGACTGACACCCCATCTCATACGTCATCATCACTTCCTTCGGTCTCCGTGATTGTGCCGACAAGAAACGAGGCGTACCGCATTGAAAAATGCATCCGTTCCCTCAAGGCGCAGACCTATCCCCAATTGGAGATCCTCATCATTGACGACTCCACGGACAACACCCTCGAGGTGATTCGGTCGATTATCGGCACCGACCCTCGGTTCAAAATCATCAAACAGGAGCCACTACCTGAGGGATGGGTCGGGAAGCCTTTTGCCCTCCAACAAGGCAGTAAGCAGGCCAAAGGGCAGTACCTCCTTTTCATCGACGCTGACACCTTCCACGATCCGATGCTCATCACACGGGCCGTTGACTATGCGCTGGAGCATGATACCGATCTTTTAAGCCTCGTCCCACACAACACCCTGGAGTCGTTCTGGGAAAAGGTGATTCAACCGATCCCCTTGACCTTTATCTCCGCGGGGATGCCGCTCGCACAGGTCAACGAACCAGACAGCAAGATGGGCATCGCCTTTGGCCCGTTCATGCTCATCAAGCACACGGTGTTCGATAAGATCGGCGGCTATGAATCCATCAAGGGTCACATCGCTGATGATGTTGAGATGGGCAAGCTTGTTCGGGACTCTGGTTACAAGGTCAACCTGGTGAACGGTCAAACCATGATGCATCTCCGCATGTATGAAAATTTCCATGAGATCTGGGAAGGATGGAGTAAAAACATCTTCCTTGGCCCCATGCAAAAACGAGGCATCAACTCAAAAGCCAAACGGCTCCTCGTAGTGGTGTTTGGGAGTATCGGTATTTTTGGGATCATGGTGTTTCCACTTTGCATGACCATCATTACCTTCCTTTTGATGGTGACGACACAGACATCGCAGTGGCAAGGTCTCTTCCTCTTTGCCCTCTTCGTATGGCTTGTAGGCGTCGTCTTGCAAGGGATAATCCAGAAGGCCTATCGCTATGGGAACCCTGTCTACGCAGTCCTAAATTTTCTTTCCAGCCTCATCATCATTGGGATTTTCGTGAATTCCGCGGTGAAGTCAATGTCAAAGAAAGGGGTGACCTGGAAGGGCAGGACGTACGCGGAGAAAAAATCATAAAAAAGAAAGGATTGCTTGAACCATGGTCGATGAAAAAAGGCAGAGCAAAATCTTTATTGTGCTCACGAAATATATGCGACTGGACGACGTCATCCGATGGATGATCATCTCTTTCCTCGGGTTCATCCTAGGGATAACGACCCTCACCCTGCAAGCGTTCCTCCTCCCCTTCGGTGTCTTTCTTGTGGTCTCGTTCTGCTGCATGGCGTTCATCTTTTCAATCAACAATTATTACGACGCTGATTCTGACCGTGCCAATCCCAGAAGGATGCATAAAAATGCGCTCGCCTCAGGTGAAATCTCGAACAAGTCAGCAATGACAATCAACATCCTCTGTGTCGTGATACCGCTCCTCATCCTCGCGGTGTTCAGGCCGATAGCACTTGTTGCAGCGATACTTCTTTTGATCTGGTCGGCGACCTACTCGGTCCCACCGGTACGAGTCAAGGGCCGCCCCGGACTTGATATCATCTGGCATTTCTTCGGGTTCCTGTACATCGTCCTATTAGGCGCGCTCATCGCGGGGTCCCTCTCGGAACTTGGCTGGCTCATGGCTCTCTCCCTTGGTGTCTTCAGCTGCATCGGTCAGCTTGCGAACCACTACGATGATTTCGAGTATGACAAGGAAAGCGGCACGACGACCTTCGCGGTCCGGTATGGGCTCGACGGGACGAAAAAGGCGATCGAGGTCGTGCTCGGCATCCATCTCGTGGTCCTCCTCGTCCTCGTTATCCTTTACTCGTCGCGCTCCCTGATTACGCTCTTACTGCTTGTCGGCATCTGTATCCTTGGGTTTGTCTTGGTGAAGCCGAAGAGAGACGGGTTCCCAACGAAAAAATCCTATGAATATTATCTGTCGACGATCGTTGCAGGTGCCGTCTATCTCAGCATCCTCGTGTATCATATCTTGATGATAACAGGGAGCGATCTTATCCCCGTGTGGTAACCATAAACAAAGAACGAGGTCGGTGATCATTATCGAATCATTTCAATTCGCGCCCATGCCCATCTGTTTGCAGGACGACGCGGTCCATGCGCCAAAGATGTTTGGGAATGTGGAAACCTGGTACTTCGACGCAATCTTTGATAACGGCTATAGCATGGCCTGCGTAGTTAATGTGATGCGTTTTTTACGAACCGGTCTTGTCCTCTCCGGTGTTTTTCTTTACAAAGACACCAACCTGATTAAATGGGTCAGAGCCAGGACGTTACTAAACCATTTCCAGGGATCGCAAGAACGCCCGCAGATCATCCTACGAGGGAAGACCGTCATCGATACCGAACCGTCCCAGAACCCAAAAAAATGGACCTACCATGTCGCCCTCGGGGACGCACAGGACAAGGTCGACCTCCATTTAACAAAAAACAGAGAAGGCTGGAGAGGCACACACGTCATAGGGGACTGGTTGGTGGCACCACGATTGGACGTTAAAGGAACGCTGACCATAGAAGGAACCACCGTCAACGTCATCGGGTCCGGCTATCACGACCACAA
>DATKKD010000130.1:0-2983 GCA_035543435.1 Thermoplasmatota archaeon | reverse complement strand
CCCTTTGGCCAGATACTCGGAGAAAAACGCGCCATAGGACACCTGATCTTCCCCTGAGGACATCAGGGTCACCCGGCCCTGCCCGGCAACATCCTCCATAAGTCCTTGGGTGAAGGAGGAAGCGTTGCCCGTGTCCTTTCGGCCTTGGATTCCTTGGTACGGCGGGTCGTTGAACCCGCCGCTGTAGCAGCTGTCGACAATGAGGCACAGGCCTTTGCATTGGATGCGAGAAAGCATGAAATTCAACAAGTCATCCCAGATGAAGCCATACCATTGGGCGAACCCGTTGTACATGACTAGGAGTTCATCGGAACCGTCTGCCTCATCCTTCGGAGGCAGGTCGAGGGGGGCGCCATTCAAATTGTGCAGATGACCCCCATGGGTGGTGAGGTACACCAGCACGTAATCCTCGCTCGTCGACACCTGTTTCAGCCAGTTCAATTGGTACAGAAGGATATTCAGGGTCCCATGGTTGCTGGTCACCACATGAATGTTTGCCTCCTGCCAATAGGCAGGGGAATCGAGTAGCGTGTTATACAGATCATTGCACGCGTCGAGCATCTCAGGGCGGTCCTCACCAGGTGCATTCAAATATTCACCGACCGCGAAGAGCAAAGCATAGTGCTTGGACTGCGTTGGTTCCATTGATGTCATGGTCTTGTGAACCTGCGTCACAGAAGGCCCTGCAGCAGACAGGGGTGAAACCAGGAGTGCGACACAGAGTATTGATGAAAAGCCAATGAGCGCTTTGGGCTGTAAGGTATGGTTCATGAATCATCCTTCTTCAGAATGATAATATATAAACACGATCAATATAAATGCATTTCGCTGAACGTGAGAAGAAAAAACAAACGATTTAAATGCGGGATGCTTTTCCTTGGTCAGGAGAATACAACGAGGCGTCAACCATGGAGGCCATCATCCTTGCTGGCGGGTTCGGCACACGGCTGCGGCCGTTCACCTTCACCCGCTCGAAATCCCTGCTCCCAATCATGAACCAGCCCATGATCTCGCATCTCATTACAACGCTCCCGAAAAAGGTCGACACCGTGATCCTTGCAGTCAACTACCGCCGCGAGCAGATTGAGGAGTTCTTCTGCGCCCATGATTTCGGTAAGCGCATCATCGTCAACGAGGAGCCGGAGCCGCTCGGGACTGGCGGTGCCGTCAAGTACGCAGACCGGTTCATCAAAGGCAGGTTCTTCGTGCTCAACGCTGACATCATCACCTCCCTTGACCTAGGCAAGATGCTACAGTTCCACGAAAAAAAGAACGCTGTCGCGACCATCTCACTGTGGCCTGTCGAGAACGTCTCGGAGTTCGGCGTCGTCGATATCGGCCGCGATAAGAACATCACCAAGTTCGTGGAGAAACCAAAACCCGAGGATGCACCCTCCGACCTCATCAACGCTGGCGCGTACCTCCTCGAGCCACAGGTGCTCAATTACATCGAACCAGGCCATCTCGTAAGCATGGAGAAAGAGATCTTCCCGCAGGTCATCGAGAACACCAAGCGCTTCTATGGGTACGAGGTCAAAGGGTACTGGATTGACGTCGGCAGAATCTCAAGCTACATCGCGGTCCACAGGCTCTTACTGGAGCGTCAGAAGAAAACCATGTTCACCGGGGAGGGTTGCCAGGTGCTCGGGCGCCTCGACTGGTCCTGCCTGGGCAACGAAGTTCGCATTGGGCGACAAACCACGCTCTCCTCAAGCGTCGTGTTCGACCATACCACCATAGGGGAAAACGTGACGCTTGACCATTGCGTCATCGGCGAGGGATGTGAGGTCGGTGACGGTGCTGTTTTAAAGAACGTGGCGGTCGGCGACCATGAAATCATTCAGCAGAAGACGATGCTTGAGAACACGGTCGTGTGGAACCAGCCTATCCCAGCAGGATACCCAAGCAAACAGATCGGCAATGTCATCGGCGGATAAGTCCCCAAGCAAGCAGATTTTTATAAAACCAGTCGATTAGTCTTACCATGGGCGAACCGATTTCACGACAGATCTTCCGTGCGTATGACATCCGCGGGTTGTACAACAAGGACATCTCCCCTGAGGTGTTCTACAAGATAGGGTGCGCTGCGGGGACGTATGTGGCACAAACCATGAAGGGGGAACACGTCACTGTCGGCAGCGACATCAGACAGTCCAGCCAGCCGCTCGCACATGCCCTCATGGCAGGGATCACCGCCACCGGTGTTCAGGTGAAGCACACCGGGACGACCTCGTTCGGGCAGACACTCTATGCAGGAGGAGCGCAGCACGCTGACCTGATCGCGTTCGTCACCGCAAGCCATCTCCCACCTGAATGGAACGGGGTCAAGTTCTACTATGGTGACGGCGTCGGATTCCCAGAGCAGGAGCTCATTCGCATCAGGGACCTGGTCCTCGGTGACCGGTTCACCTTCGCTGACTGGAAAACCATTGGTTCGATTCAGCCCATCGACGCCCATGACGCGTACCAAGACTTCTTCCTTTCGAGGTTCAAGCTGAAGAAAAAACAAACGGTCACGCTTGATTGTGGCGGGGGCAGCATGACGCTCTCGGCACCGGAGGTGTTCGCCGGCCTTAAGTTCCATGTGAACCCGGTGTTCTGCGAGCCTGACCCGACCTTCTCGAAACGGCCGTCTGACCCGAAGCCCAAGAACCTTTCCGTGCTCGTGGAGACCGTACGGAAGCACGGTAGCGCGTTCGGGGTCGCGTTCGACGGAGACGGAGACCGAGCAGTCATCGTCGACAACAACGGTGCGATCCTCTCAGCAGATCAGACCGGAATCCTCCTAGGAAAATATGGTCTAACGAAGAACAAAGGGACCATCATCGTCAACGTCGAATGTTCCAGGGCAGTGAAGGAGCAACTTGAGCCGCTCGGCTTCCGCATCAAACAGATACCGGTCGGCCACACGTTCCTCACCCTTGAGGCAAAGCAGGAGCATGCGGTCCTCGGCATCGAATCATCCGGGCACCTCATCCTCCCC
>DATKKD010000129.1:0-24327 GCA_035543435.1 Thermoplasmatota archaeon | reverse complement strand
GAAGCGGGACAAAGCGCGCTTTTACATCGATCTTCCGCTGGGACCGCACAAGGAAAGACAAAAAGTGCTCATCGAATATTACGCGCTACGGGATCAGAAGCACCAGTATCTCGGGTGCGTCGAGGTCAGCCAGAACATCGCCGAGCTCCAGAAACTCACTGGTGAGAAACGTCTGCTTGATTAACGAAGCCATCGTCTTTTTTTGATAGTGGGGATCCGGTGTTCAAGCATGTGGGCGATGACGTCCGCGCCGGTTTTCAACACGAAGAGAACGACATAGGCGGCTGGAGCCAGTTGCTGATCTCGGACAAGGAAGAACGCTGCGACGAACATTCCGATGAAGAGAAAGGCGACGAACAATGGCAACAGACGCAGGTACGGCCGTACGACCATGATACCGATGTTCTTGCGTACTGGACTGTCCTTTTTTCGGTTATAATAGTACGAGAACAAATGGTTGCAGAAAAAAAGAAGGGAACTGGAGAGCAGAATCGTCCCATTCTGGTTGGTGACAGGACCGAGGAACGCCCCAAGGATAAACGTGAGGCATCCCTGCACGACCGTGAAATGTGCTATGAACAAGGCGCTGTTTCGAAGCTTCAACCGATTGTACATCTTCGGTTGAATCCGTTCCACGCCATGATGCGAGATATCGGTGAGACGGACGACCCGGAGAAACGCGAACAAACCGATGATCAGGGTCTGGCACCAGTACACCCAGATGATAGTCGAGAATGCCCAGTGATTCATGAACGCGAATGAGATTGTGATGAGGTTGGTGAGGATGAGCGCCCAAGCGGATAGATCAGTCCATATGTGCTGCAACAGCGAAAGTATGTTTCTTTTCATATCGTTGAATAGAATCATGAGTCGGTGTAGTTTTGATTTTCTAATGTACGGGGAGCGCATACCAGAATTTCCCTGCGTACCTGGAGCGTTACGCGATTGATAAGTATAAGCCTTTTATAGGAAAGCCAAAAGAATGTTGGGTTTTCAATCTAAACTAATTCTACCTAAAGCATATTACTATCTGGCGGAGAATAACGCCCTGGGTCCCCTTCTTTTCCTTTTTTGTCATTTGATTTCGCACAAAAAAACTATACTCAATTGTGTCTTAAAACCGTGTCAATGCTTGATTGATGATTGATATACTAGGAGATGTTGAGAGTAGCAATGTAAGTATACCTCTTCGAAGGGGTTGTCTGTTCTGTAGGGGAATAGGAAATGGTTGCTTTTTTGCCAAAATGCTCTGCTGCTATCTTCAAGTGATAGAGGGCGATACCTACATCGATTTGGAGTAAAGTTGTCGCGAAAAGACGTCGAAAGAAGCCTGGCTTGCCTAGGTACGCATGTATCATGGTTTCGTTTCCTGTGAAATACCATGCCTGACAATTTGTTGACGATGGTGCCAATCGGGCCGCCTCAAGTAATTCCTTCATTCCAGTAATATCAGTTATTTTCGAGAGAGGTTTTCTGTTGAATTCTGACACATTCATCCTATGCAGTGTTTCCTTTGTGTTCCCGAACCCCATTAAGATGACAAATTCAAGATTCGAATTCTCTTTTACTTTTTTGATAGGTTGAGGGATACCTTGCCAGCAGCTTCCTATTCCATTTGCTGAAAAGAACAGATCCATTTGCTGTAGCATGAATCCAATATTGGTCAGATAATGTGCTTTTTTTTCAGAAAATGCAACGATATAATGTGGTGCCTTTTTCCTTGCTCGCCTAACCTGACTGTGTGAAATAATTGTGAATTCTGTTTTTATGTCATGATGCATAGGGTGTATAGTATGGAGAGAATCTGAAATCCTCTGCAGGATCTTTTCATTTAAAGGTGCCATATCATAGGTTCGGATTGATTTTCGTCTAAAAATAATCGGGTAATAATCGTTGTTTTCCATTGGTTTTACCTTCTGTAATACCGAGGGTAAGTAGCCACTTATAATAAAAATTTTGGTCTGGATATTTGTTATTTACTCTAAAAATCATCGAGTGTCTTAAAACCGTGTCAATGCGTTCCCACTCTTAAGGTACATTTGTACCTTAAAATCTGGATCCTACTGGATATGTTTTTAAAGGAGAAGGCTGTTATAAAATTGTATTTCGGGGGAAAGAACATGCAAACAAAATCTCGATTGAGTAAATGTTTGGTTGTTGGAATCATTCTCTTATTCATTGGAATAGGAAAAATTTCATCTGCTAATCTCATAAAAGATAGCTCCTATGATAGTTGCGGCGAAGCAATGCTTTTACGAAATAACCTTCTAAATAGTGCTTGGTTTATTAGTGATGCAACATTCGGTACATTATGGAAATTTACGCATCATGGAAGTATCAATTTAGGTGAGGAACCAGGTACAAACGGTCTCGCAGGTGGTACCTGGGTTCCTGATAATGAGTACCCCTGGTGGGCACCTGAATATTGGAATGATACCAATGGATCCGCGATCTGGAGAATAAATCCCGAAGGCGACTATGAACGAGTGACTGCGGATTGTGGCGCTAATTTAACCTGCTTGGAATTTGATCCTGCAAATGGACTGTTATATGGATGTGATGACGATGCATTATATACCATCGATATGGCGACCGGTGATGCAGTACTTGTTGGACTGATGCCCGGGCATGTCTTCATCGCGATTGGGATTAGCTATGAAGGGCAGGGATATGGAATAGATATTAGCACTGATAGCTTATATCGGATCAACCTAACCGATGCCTCTACTGAACTTGTCGGCCCATTGGGCATTTACATAAATTATGCACAGGATTGCTCGTTTGACTATGAAGCAAATCCAGAAGTGTTCTACCTCGCTGCATACACAAGCGAGGGTCAATTGTACACCATAAATCTCACCACAGGATTCGCCACACTCGTTGGTATTTTTCAGGGTGGTGATGAAATAACCACATTTGCTATCTCTTATAGAAATCAAGACCCTGTCGCAGACTTCATCTGGACACCAACATATCCGCATGCTGGAGAGACCGTCTATTTCAACGCATCAGGTAGTTATGATCCAGATGGTTCTCTTGAGTGGTATGACTGGGACTGGAACAATGATGGAATCTATGAAGAATCCACATCTGGTCCGTTCATATCCCATTCTTGGTCGTTTGGAGGGGAAATTCCCGTCACCCTCGTAGTCTGGGATGATTTAGACGGCTCTGCGATAAAAACGAAGATCATAACAGTCTCTGGGAATAATCCACCAAATATTACTGGTCCGCACTATGGAAAAACAAACACATCTTACACATTCTTTCTCGGTCCAATAACTGAAGATCATTTCTATAGCTTATGGGATTGGGGTGACGGAAGTTCAAGCGAGTGGCTAGGGCCCTATATTTCCGGAGTTGCTGTAAATGCATCACACGCATGGAGTGAACCAGGAACCTATACGATCAAAGTAAAACTGAAGGATACCAACGGAACAGAAAGTAACTGGTCAGCCCCGTTTTTCATAACAATCGTTCAGCTGAAACCAGCGTTCTTTCTTGGTTCCTTCGACAGCTTTAACCAAACAGCGGATCTTTTAATAATGGAAGGACGAACATTCATTGTTTTTCCATCACTTCCGATTTTCCATAAAGGAGAAACCATAGTGATATCAAAAAATTATCTTGGTCATGTCGGGACATCATTTATCCTTGGAATCGGAGGCACTGCAATCCTTTAACAATCTTGATTTTTTGACGTTTTGATTCCCACAAAAAACAATGTAGCCAACGAAGCAGCGTTTTCTTTTTGCTAATTGAGTTTTGTATTCGAACAAGAAAACGTTGCCCTTGGCGTTGCAAATGGTCTCTCAGCTAAGTGCTGTTTTTACTCCATTCAAACAAAAAGTATGTTATGTCAGTGCCTATTTGAAGGCTAGTTCTAAAAGGACTAAAAAAGCCAACATTACTTTACCTTTTTATAGGAAAAGCGTATTATCACCCTCACATCCCGGGCCCGTAGCTTAGATCGGTTGGAGCAACCGGCTGATAACCGGTAGGTCGAGAGTTCAAATCTCTCCGGGCCCATTTTCAGTGAAGAAAAATGGTTTTTTTCCTATAAACTGTTGATGCGCTTAACAAGCGATACCTTTGTCAGCAATGGAAATAGTACCGATAATCCTGGTCCGTGATTTCCCCCATGTACCGATGCCATTCCTGGGTTTTATTCTCGATAAAGAGGTCAGCTCCGTCACGTCCGATTGCATCCATGAGCACGTTGTCGCTCTGAAATTCCTCTAAAGCTTCCATGAGGTTTGTCGGCAACCGTTTGATGCCGTGTTTCCTGATCTCTTCGTCGCTCATCTGGTAGATGTTCTTACTCACCATCTCGTAGGATATTTTTTTCTTGATTCCGTCAAGCCCTGCATGAATCAGTGCCGCGAAAAACAGATATGGATTGGTGGCTGGGTCCGCGTTACGCACCTCGACATCGACGTTCTTCTTCGTCGGAATTCGGATGAGACTGCTGCGGTTATGTGGCGCCCATGCGATGTAAATCGGCGCCTCGTAGTGAGGGATGAGCCGTTTGTAGGAATTCAATGTGGGGTTCGCGATCGCGGCTATCCCCCTGGAATGATCCAGGATGCCGCCGATGAAGTATCGCGCCGCTTGGGAGAGACCGCACTCGTCCCTGTCGTCACAGAACATGTTCTTTCCTTTTTTGTAGAGGGCGATGTGCGCGTGAAGACCGCTACCCGCCTCGTTGGAGAACGGCTTGGGCATGAACGTGATTTCAAAGTTGTACGCGATCGCAAGCTCCCGTGACACATACTTGAAAAACGCGCAGAAATCAGCAGCTGTCATTGCCTCGAGTTCCTTGATCTCTATTTCGTGTTGCGACTTTCCGGTCTCATGGTGATGGTATTTCACTTGGTAACCGCACGCCATGAGCACGTCCGACAGTTTCTTTCGGTACTCTTTCGCGTTGTCGAGTGGTGGCGGAACGAAATACCCCTGATTCGCGTTGATCTCTGTGGATTTCCCCTGTGTGTGATTGAAGACATAAAACTCGACTTCAGGGGAGATCATGGTCGCGTCGTACCCGCGGGTCTGGACGGTCTCAATCGCGCGTCTGAGGATGTTGCGCGGACCAGCTCGATAGGGGTTTAAATCGACATCGCAGAGGTTCGCCTGGATGATTGCCTCGCCCTCAACATAAGGGAGCGGGAGGAACGTCTCTGGATCAGGTACCGCGAGCATATCCGATTTTTCGACTTTGCGAAAACCAACGGTCGACCCGTCGAACCGAGATCCTTTCGTGAGCAACTCATCTTTGAAGAACCGTTCAACAGGGACATGGAACACGCGGATTCCGCCCATGAGATCCGTGAAATGAACCTGAATCCAGCGGATACGCTTCGTCTGTATGATTTTTTTCATCTCTTGTTGATTCATCGGGCTAGGGAAAACAGTATGACTTATAAATTTTTTATGGATACAAAAGCATATAGTTTAATATGATTTTATGGGATATGAATGCTCGCGATTAATATGATTCATTGTATGGATTGCCTCCAAGGATTCCAAAACCTCGACCCGGAATCCGTTGATGTGATCGTGACGTCTCCGCCCTATAACATCGGGAAAAAGTACAGCACGTACCAGGATATCCGCCCACGGAAAGACTATCTGAGTTGGATGGAGACAGTATCTCAGGCAACCACGACGATTCTTAAAGAGAAAGGCTCATTTTTTCTGAACGTCGGGGGGAAACCCTCGGACTTGTGGGTTGCGTTGGATATCGCGCAACGGTTCCGGAAACATTACGTGCTTCAGAACATGATTCACTGGGTGAAATCCATCGCGATCCCAAAACAAGATGTGGGTAATTATCCAACGATTACTGATGATATCGCGGTCGGTCATTATCAGCCAGTCAATAGCGTACGCTTCCTCAGCAACTGTCACGAGTACATTTTCCATTTCACCAAGAACGGTGATGTTACGATTGATCAACTAGCGATCGGTGTGAGATATCAGGATAAAACCAACATCGGCAGGTGGAAAAAAGCGACACGTGACCTGCGTGGACGAGGTAACACCTGGTTCATCCCATACGAGACGATTCAGAACGCGAGGGCACATCCGACAGTGTTTCCAGTCAAACTTCCTGAGATGTGCATCAGATTGCATGGAATTAAGAAGAACATGCTCGTACTTGACCCCTTCATGGGAACTGGATCCACTGCGCTTGCGTGTCAGAAACTCGGTGTGGATTTCATCGGGTTTGAAATCGACAAGACTTACGTTTCGATTGCGAACAAAGAGTTATTAAAACAACGGAGAGAAACAAGGCCTCATCACTAAGGCAATCTCGTTTTTTTAGAGTATCTTTTAATACCCTTAAGGAATAGGCGGTGACTGATATGAAGAAAATCACGCCCTGGCTCCATGACTCTTCGTACATAGCACCACTCTCACCGGCATGCAGGATGTGTGCGAAGGGATCAAAGATGGTGGTGCTGATCACGGGACTCTGTTCGGCAACGTGCTACTACTGTCCCCTGAGTTTCAAGAAAGGCGGTACCGACCGCATCTTTGCTGACGAATGGGAGCTAGAGAATGAGAAGGACACCAAGACGTTGATCCGTGAGGCGGAACTGATCGAGGCCACGGGTGCAGGGATCACTGGTGGCGATCCTCTCGTCGTTTGGAAACGAACACGGCGCTACATCACATTACTTAAAGAAGCCTTCGGCGATCGTTTCAATATTCATTTGTATACTTCTGCATTGGCAAACGCTGAGCACCTTGGTGATTTGGTCTCTGCCGGCCTTGATGAGGTCAGATTCCATCCACTCCCTCAAACCTGGGCGACCATGCAGAAAAACCCGATACGAAAGGTAATCAACGACATGGTGAACTCGTCAGTGGATGTCGCGATCGAGGTACCGGTGATCCCAACAATGGGGAAAGAACTTCTTGCGCTTATCACATGGACTGACGAGCATGGCGTCCGATGGGTGAACCTCAACGAGCTGGAGTTTTCTGAGCGCAACTGCGGAGCCTTTATCGCGCGTGGCTACACTGTAAAGAATGACATCTCAGCTGCAGTACAAGGAAGCCAGCAGACAGCGCTTACGGTGCTTCGCAGTGTTCAAAAAAAGGATCTTTCCCTTGGTGTTCATTATTGCTCGGTGTCGTTCAAGGACGGTGTGCAGCTTCGCAACCGCCTCAAGCGGCGAGCTAAGAATATCGCACGACCTTACGACATCATTACGAAAGACGGGACCTTAATCAAAGGAGTTGTTTCCTCGACGAAACACACCCTACGAAAACTCGTAGCAGTCCTTCGAGAAACCTATAGAATCCCCAACCATCTTTCCTTCCTCGACACAGAAAAAAACCGTATAGAACTTGCCGCATGGCTGCTTGAAAAACACGCTAGAAAGCTTACTTTACAAGGCTACGATTGTTACATTGTCGAGGAATACCCCACCGCAGATCGACTCGAAGTGGAACGAACACCCATGAGAAAAATGTGAAAAAGGTTTTTATATGGGGGCGATATTCCCACCCTTACATTCCCTCAGGAATAGAAATCGATGAAAGCTCTCAAAGGAGGCTAAGAACATGCCGATGTATGTCAGATTTCAGGCAACGAAAGAACTGCAAGATTTAGCCTATGAATTGATAGAAAAGGCTCGAGATGGTGGGAAGCTCGGAAAAGGCGCTAACGAGGCGACCAAGTATGTCGAACGAGGCCAGGCGAAACTCGTCATCATGGCCGAGGACGTGACACCGGAGGAGATCCTCGTGCATATGCCGATTCTCTGTGAAGAAAAGAACATCCCGTACACCTACGTTCCCAGCAAAGAAGAGCTCGGCAACGCCGCGGGTCTAGGGGTTCCAACAAGTGCTATCGCCATCGTGAACCCTGGCCGTGAGAAAGAGGGTGTCGAAAACTTCGTGAAAAAACTCGAGACCGTGAAGAAGCAGGGTTAACACTATGGTCATTGAAGGAACACCGTGTGAGGTCGTGGAGGTGATTGAGCGCACCGGGATGGCTGGCGAAGCATCCCAGGTGAAGGTCCGCGTGCTTGACGGGCGGGACAAGGGAAAAATCATCACCCGCAATGTTATGGGACCGGTGCGCCTCGGCGACATTCTGATGCTCAGCGAAACACAGCGTGAGGCGAAGAAACTCGGTGGACCACGGTAAGAGGTGACACGTCATGGTTGAGAAACGAATCTGTTCATTCTGCGGGTCTGATATCGAACCCGGAACCGGGAAGCTGTTCGTCAAAAAAGACGGCACCGTCCTGTTTTTTTGTAAAAGCAAATGCCAGAAAAACCTGCTGGAATTAAACCGCATCCCACGACGGGTGCGCTGGACGAAGCACTACTCGAAATCATGAGCCGATCGCGGTTCGGTACTGCTCGAGAAAAGATCTGGTTGCAAGGTTCCCGATCCCTCTGGAGTCCCAAGAGAATCACTCCCTATGAAATAAAAAAGAGAAAAACGACTCCTATTTATATCTGCAGAAATGCATAATTTTTGGGTGGTCTTTTTGAGCAAAAAATATCCTTATAGAAACATTTATTAAAGGATAATATAATAGTATATTAAGTTGGGGGATTATAAATGAAAAAACAATTCCTATGCATCTTGGTCAGTTTACTTTTGGTTTCTACAGTACCTCCTATTATCGGTGCTCAGTCTACTGTACCACAACTAGCAAAGAGTCCTCAGTCTTCTGTCGTACGTGGAGACACCACCACGTGGCCGATGATACGCCATGATTCTGCTCATACAGGAGCATCCACGACGAAAGCTCCATCGACATGCACACTGCTATGGAACAGCTCCGTCGCGTTCTCGAATCACTCCTCTCCTTTAGAAGACAACGACCATGTCTACGTGAGCTCCTCGAACGGGATCTTCACCTGTTTAGATGCACACACCGGACATCTCGTCTGGGTGACCCCCCCATTCAACACTTCAACTCCAGATACTGCAGGGATCTCAAACAGTCAGGTATACATCACCGCCGACAAACTTTACTGCCTCAACGCAGTCAATGGCAAATCCCAGTGGAATCAGACCCTGGGCGGCAATGGCCGTGCGCCCACTCTCGCCGATAATAAGGTATTCATCGGTGCGAGACAGGTGTACTGTTTTAATGCGGCAAACGGTTCCCTGCTTTGGAATTTTTCTCTTGGGAACACGTCGCTTTTCTCCTCACCCGCGGTCACGGATGACACCGTTTTTGTGGGAGATAGTAGCAACGCACAGCTCTGCTGCCTCAATGCAAGCACCGGAGCACTGAAATGGAACGTCTCCCTTTCGCAATATGGAACAACGTCGGCCACACTTCTGATTGACGGGGGTTATGTCTACACCTATGCTGCTCCTAGTAAGCTGCTTTGTTTTAATGCGATGAACGGGTCTTGCACCTGGACCAAGTCTCTTGGGGTTCAGATCCTTTCCTCCCTAGCAATTTCCGCAGGCCGTCTCTACTTCGGCTGCAACAATACCTACGTGTACTGCGTGGATGCACTCACGGGAACCGTCCTTTGGGGTTCACCAACAGGAGGCTCTGTAGCTTCATCCCCAGCGGTTGCTGACAGTAAGGTCTACGTGAGCTCTGACAAGTTCTATTGCCTGGATGCGTTCACCGGGACTCAACTCTGGGCATATCCGACCGCTGGCGGTGTTTCCTCGCCTGCGATTGCAAACGGTCAGGTGTACGTCTGCGACAATAATCAACGGGTGTTTTGTTTCACCGCAAGCTATGCACCTGATGTGCCGGCAACACCAGCAGGGCCCCAGCATGCAGGATTTGGAATATCCTTGAACTATTCAACAGTCTCAAGAGATTTCGAGGGCGACCAGATTTACTACCTCTGGGACTGGGGAGACGGAAACCAGACCGACTGGATCGGTCCGTTCGCTTCAGATGTGCCTGTCACAAAGAATTACTCATGGGCAGGCAACGGGTCCTATGATGTTCGCGTCAAAGCAAAAGACACAAACAACCATGTCAGTAGCTGGTCGCAGCCGTTGACCGTAACGATCGCTCCACAAATCTCTTTAGAAACCTACAAAGTAGGGTTCATTTACTTCAGATTTTTCATGTTTAACAACTCGTACTTCTACAGCCAGCTGTTGCAAGCTCTCGGGCTCGCGGTGGTGCTGAGCAACCGTGATCTTGTGGTGTCTGCGAATGCATCACCGGCTGTCCATTCCGTGGTCCTCACGGCGTTTAGCCCGACTGCCAACATATCGTACTCGATCAAGGATGACAACAGGTCGGACGGGTTTTCGGGCACCTTCTACATCATGCGTGATCTGTACGCGATCATCCTTGATGCATACGATGCAAACGGGACATTCATCGATCATTCCGTGTTCACCCTCCTCTTCTACTGGCGTTTCGGCTCCCCAGCAAACGCGTCGCTGCAACAGACGCTCCGAGGACACACGAATCCCGTCCTACATCAACGGTTCTTCCCCGTCTTTTCTCATGTCATCATTGCAAAGGCTCGTATGGATATGATTGAGAAAATCCGCTCACTGAGAGGATCAAGGTGAAAGGGAATCATGGGGGATTTCTTATGAAAAAGAAACTCATGAAATATTTTGTGTGTGCGAGCATGATCGTGAGCATCGTCTCCATGAGCATGCCATTTGCTTCAGCAGAACCGCCCGAGGTCGCGAGCAATCCGTACCCGTCGTCGGGATCCACCGGGGTGACAATCTTCGTGAATCTTCATTGGACCGGTAGTAATGAAACGGTAGCCTATGCTATCTATTTCGGCGTAGAGAGCGTGCCCCCCCTGGTAGTGTCCAACATCACCGTCACCACCTACAACCCCGGGAAGCTTCAGAAGAATACCACCTACTACTGGGAGATCGTCTCCTTTAATTCGGACCAGGAGTCCAGCGCAAGCCCCATCTGGATGTTTACGACGGCCCCAGACACCTCACCTTCCCAACCAAACATCATTACCGGACCTGCGACGGCAGCCAAAGGGATTGCACTTAATTTCACAGCAATCGCGCTCGACCCTGAAGGAGATTCTTTGTATTATCAATGGAATTGGGGTGACGGTAACGTGAGTGAATGGTTCGGCCCTTGCGTGTTTGGCGATTCTATTGCGAGCACCCATATCTTTGCGGAGAATGGGACGTACGAGATCACCGTACATGCGAAGGATGTAACCGGGATGGAAAGCGTTTGGTCAGCATCAAGAGAGGTCGTGATTCAGCCACAGTTCAGGTTCTACAACCTCAAACAAGGGTACGTCTACCTGAATTTCTGGGGGTTTGACATCGGCTATGGGTATGTCTACGCGCTGGATCAGGCTCTTTGGACGATGTATGTGAGCAACGAAGTCTTCATGGTGGTCGTGAATGTCACCGCGAACGTCAGTTACATGAAATATAGGATCACGAACCTGGTGATGCAGGATGAGCATTGGATCGTCATCGACGAGAACTTCACGAATTTGACAAGCGTTGAAGAGTTTCCGCTTGACACCGGTTTCTATAACATCACCGCCTATGCGTACGACGGTCACGGGAATATGATCGGCAGGACCATGCGGAACTGGGTCATCTACATCAACTGGAAATGGCCGATTCTCAAGAGGCTCCTCGGCAGAGGCGGGTAGCGAGTTCTAGGGTGGATTTCCCCCTCTATTGCTCTTGTTCTACAACCCTTAAATACTGTGACCGCATTTCTTGTTTCATTAGAGAGGGACGTGTTGCGATGGATGAGGTACACCTCCATGTCGTGGAGATACAAAAGGATGAGGATTTGAACTTCATTTTAGGTCAGACGCATTTCATCAAATCGGTGGAGGACCTCTACGAGGTCATGGTGACCTCGGTCCCGAGCGGCAAGTTCGGTGTCGCGTTCTGCGAGGCAAGCGGCGCCTGCAAGATACGTAGCGAGGGCAATGACCACCATCTCAAGACACTGGCAGAGAAAAACGCAGCCTTGATCGGTGCCGGGCATACGTTTCTTATCTTTATGAAGGACTGCTACCCGCTCAACGTGCTAAACGCGATCAAGAACCTTCCGGAGGTCTGTACGATTTTTTGTGCGACCGCGAACCCCACCAAGGTGATTCTCGCCGAGTCAAACCTGGGGAAGGAGACCGGTCGTGGGATTCTTGGTGTCATTGACGGATTCACCCCAAAGGGACTCGAGACCGCTGAGGAGCTCGCCTGGCGAAAAAAATTCCTCAGGGACATCCATTACAAACTCTAGATCAATGGCCGTATTTACCAACCAGGGGAACGAACACACAACCTCCGAGAGTACGGGTTTTCGTCGTCCCCCCTTTTTTCTCAAGCAGTGTCAGCTCACAGTACATGTCCCCGATCGGAACAAGAAGTTTCCCAGGGTCCCGCAGCTGGTCGACCAAGGGAGGAGGTATACGGGGTGATGCGGCGGTCACATAGATGCGATCATATGGTTGGTACAGCCCGAGACCCTCGGAGCCGTCCCCGATTTCGACGGTCACATTGGTGATGCCTGTGTTTTTGATGTGCTCCTTTGCCTGTTTCGCAAGGGACGCCCGCCGTTCGATGCTGTACACATGTCCCGTAGTTCCGACGATTGCTGCGACGACAGCAGCATGGTAGCCCGACCCGGTCCCGATTTCAAGGATTTTTTGTCCCGCCTGTACATCCAACGCCTCACACATGATTGCGACCATATGAGGTGCTGATATCGTCTGTCCCTCACCGATGTCCAGCGGGGTGTCCGCGTACGCGTATTTTTTCAGATACTCAGGGACAAACCCCTCACGAGGGATTTGGCAGAACGCAGACCGCACCGGTTCAGTTTTGATGTATCCTTCAGAAACAAGAGTGGAAATCAGGCGATTTCGTTCAGCCTCATACATAAATTCTGATAAAAGAAATTATATGGTGTATATAGCTCCTTCTACCAGGTGCTTTTTTATACCGAGAAGTTATTTCTGAGAACTCTATGAAAAAACGCGCGGTTATTGCACTCGGCGGGAACGCTCTCATCAAAAAAGGGCAGAAAGGAACCATTTACGAGCAATTCGTCAACACTCGCGAGAGCTGCCGTTCTATTGTTCAAATGATTCAGGCTGACTGGGACGTGGTGATCACCCATGGGAATGGACCGCAAGTGGGCGCTTTGGTTCTTCAGAATCAGGCTGCGAAGGACATCACTCCTGAGATGCCGCTTGGCATCTGTGTCGCGGAAAGCGAGGGATTAATCGGCTACATGGTCCAGCAGTGCCTTTCGAACGCGTTGAAGCGACAAAAGATTACAAAACCAGTGATTGCGTTGATAACTCAAGTGATTGTCGACCCGAATGACAAATCGCTAACCCATCCTTCAAAACCGATCGGCCCGTATTACAAGGAAGACGAAGCACTCGAACTGCTGAAGCAGGGTGCCTCCCTAACCCATCTGCCCCGAGGGTGGCGTATGGTGGTCCCATCCCCTGACCCGATCCGCATCGTCGAAGGGGAGATCATCAGGAAGATGTTAGACGACGGCATCATCGTGATTGCTTCAGGCGGCGGTGGGATGCCGGTGATAGAGAAAGAAGGGTGGGGTCTGGACGGATTAGAAGCGGTCGTGGATAAGGATCTTGCCGCGGAACGACTCGCTGAGGCCGTGCGCGCCCAGTTGCTTTTAATTCTTACCGATGTGGAAAAAGTCTACCTCAAGTATAACACACCTGCACAGCAGCCGCTTGACCAAGTCACTGTCAAAGAACTGCGTGAGTATTACATGAACGGTGAGTTCCCTGAAGGGAGCATGGGGCCAAAGATCCTTGCGGCGTTGCGATTCCTCGAGTACGGCGGAGAGAAGGTCATTATTTCTAACATCGAACAGGGTTGGGAGGCGCTCCAGGGGAAGACTGGGACGCATATCACCAAGAACTAGGCGGTTCTCATTACCGTTTATTTTTATAAGGTTCCTGTGCATTCAGAGAAGGACACGACCTATGGATCTCTCAATCGAGCAGCAGATCAAAGCAATCGAGGATGAGATTTTCAAAACTCAGAAAAATAAAGCGACGGAACACCATATCGGAAAACTCAAGGCAAAGATGGCGCGCCTGCGCGAGGAGGCTGACCGACGAAAGAGCGCGGGTGCGAAAGGGAAAGGGTTCTCTGTTAAGAAGTCAGGTGACGCAACCGTCGGCATCGTCGGGTTCCCCAGTATCGGGAAAAGCACACTGCTGAATCAACTGACTGCTGCGGGCAGCAAAGTCGGCGAGTATGATTTCACGACGCTCGAGGCTATCCCTGGGATGATGAAGTACAAGGGAGCTGAGATTCAGCTATTGGACCTACCGGGTCTGATTGTCGGTGCGTCAAAAGGGAAAGGACGCGGTCGCGAGGTGATTTCCGCGGTACGCAACGTCGACCTCTTACTCCTCATGGTCGATGCGGTGAACGTCTATCAAGTCGAGTTAATCGACCAGGAGCTTCATCTTGCCGGACTACGGTTGAATCAGAAGAAGCCCGATGTCGTTGTCTCAAAAAAAGGACATGGGGGGATTACGGTAAATACGACGGTGCCGCTCACGCATCTCACCAAACCCCTCGCGAAGTCCATCGCCTCGGAGTTTGTGATCAACGCTGATATCACGCTTCGGGAGGATATCACCGAGGATCAACTCATCGATTCGTTCTCACAGAACCGTGTCTATGTGCCCGCCCTGGTGGTGATAAACAAAATGGATCTCGCCCCGCCAGAGATACTCAGGACCGCGATAGCAAAGCTTCGCGCCAAGCAGTGGGGTGTTGTAGCGATTTCCGCGAGGGATAACGCGAACCTTAATGAACTCCGGGAAGAAATTTTCAAACATCTGAGACTGATGCGTATCTATTTGAAGCCGGTAGGGAAGAAACCAGATTACCGGCAACCAATGATCCTCCGCGAGGGGCAGACCGTCAGTGACGCGTGTCGGCATATCCATCGAGACATTCAGCGTAACTTTCGATATGCGACCGTGTGGGGTCCTTCTGCGAAGCATGCTGGGCAGAAGGTCGGACTGGATCATCAGTTGAAGGATCAAGATGTTCTAACGATTGTTGTCACAAAATAACGAACATTATATACACGTTATCCTTTTTTATAAAAAAGCGATGAAAGTTATTTATCTTGCTTTTGGATTACTAATGCAGGACACGCAAGGAGAGGACGCATGCTGAAATTTCCGACGATTGTTCTTAACGTCAAAACATACATTGAGTCGACTGGTGCGAACGCGCTCGAGCTTGCAAGGCTCATGGAGCGGATTGCTCGTGAAACTGGTGCGAGCATGGCGATCGCCGTACAAGCCTCGGATATCACGCCCTGCGCGAAAGCAGTCCGTATCCCTGTGTACGCCCAACATATTGACCCTATCCGGCCTGGGAGCAGCACTGGATGGACCTTGCCGGAAGCGGTGAAGGCGGCAGGGGCGGTCGGCACCCTGATTAACCATAGTGAGCATCGACTGATTCTAGCTGATATCGACACCTGCGTTAATCGAGCACGAGAGGTTGGGCTAGACTCTCTTGTCTGTACCAATAACGTGGCGACCTCGAAAGCTGTGGCGACGTTCTCCCCCGTGATGCTTGCTGTGGAGCCGCCCGAACTTATCGGCGGTGATATCTCGGTCACGACCGCTGACCCTGGGATCGTGAGCAACACCGTGAAAGCAGTGAAAGCAATCAACCCAAGTGTGAGAATCCTTTGCGGGGCAGGCGTGAAGAATGGCAAGGATGTCGCCAAAGCCATCGACCTGGGATCTGACGGTGTCCTTCTTGCTAGTGGCGTGGTCAAGGCAAAAGACAAAGAGGCGGTCCTTCGGGATCTGGTGGCAGGGCTATAGCGCCTTTATGAGTTGCTCAATCGCCTTTTTATAATTCGTGCTGTGGAAAATAAAACTCGCTGCGACGAGGACATCAGCACCGTTCTTTTTCACCATTCCAGCGTTCTCACTAGTGATGCCACCGTCCACCTGCAGGTAAATCTGCTTCTGAGTCTTTTGAATCTCCTCGGCAGCATCCTTGATTTTTGGGAGGACCTCAGGGATGAACTTTTGTCCGGAGAACCCTGGATGCACCGACATGATAAGTACAAGATCGACCGAGGGAATCAGCGGGCGTATCGTCTCAAACGACGTCTCCGGATTGATGGAAATCCCGGCCTTACACCCATGTTTTTTGACACTTTCGATAAGCGCTAATGGATTCCGCACAACCTCCCTATGGATTGTGATCAAATCGGCCCCTGCTTTGGCGAATGCCTCAAGGTACTGCTCCGGGTGCTCGATCATCAGGTGACAGTCAAGAAACAGCTTAGTTTTTTTATGGATGCTTGCGACCACGACTGGCCCGATCGTGATATTTGGGACGAAATGCCCGTCCATGACATCGATATGAATCCACTGGGCACCCGCTTGTTCCACTGCCCTAATCTCTTCACCGAGGCGGGTGAAATCCGCGGAGAGGATCGACGGCGCGATAATGACCATGCGTGATCATCAGAAGATATGGTCCAGGGTCTTATAAAACCAAAGGATTTTTTCCTTGGTAACCGCCTCTGAGAGGTGGTGATGTAATAATAACAAAGTGGTATTTTACCAGAATACCCTTTTATAGAAGAAGACCCCTAGCAGGTGGTTGAACACCGATATGGCAGGTCGAACATCATCCTTTTTCCCTGGGACCTGCCACATCCCATCCCATATCTCTTTTGTCCTTTTCATCCAGGACCTATCGTTAAAGCTATAAAGAAAAAGACATATAGGCCCTCTGGTTTCTGGAGAAGGTTGACCGTTATGAAAGAACTCGAAAAAACATACTCCGTGTGTCCAGCATGCTTCCAGGAAGGAAAAGTCCATAAGATTGATGCAAAAATCATCGAGGATGACGGGAAAGTCTGGATCATGAAAGAGTGCAGCGAACATGGAGCGTTCAAGGACATCTATTTCGGTGACGTGAACCTCTATAACCGGTGGATGAAGTATGAACAACGCGGGCAGCCATCCCCCGATGTGAAGACCTCACTCTATAATGTCCCCGAGTTGTACCCTGAGCATCGCTCGCAAAGCGTGCTGACCAACCTGCTCGTGACCAACCGATGTAACCTTCGATGTGGGTATTGCTTCATGAACGCTGGCGCCTCCGGGTATGTTTACGAGCCGACCTTGGCAGAGATCAAGCAGATGCTTCAGCGCGCACGCACTGAGAGGCCTTTTGGGTCCAAAGCGATCCAGATCACAGGTGGGGAGCCGACCATCCGCGAAGACCTATTTGATATTCTTCGTCTCGTCCGGGAGTCAGGCTTCAGCCACATCCAGTTGAATTCGAATGGGATTAAACTGTCCGAGAGCGTGGAATATTGCCGGAAAATCAAAGAGCAGAAGGTCAACACGGTGTACATGAGTTTCGACGGGGTCACCAAGGAGACGAACCCTTGGATAGATCAGATTAAGCAGGCGATCGAGAACTTCCGGCAGGTGAACTTGAAGGCGGTCTTGGTCCCGGTGTTAATCGGAGGCAAGAACCTGCAGGAAACCGGCAAGATTATCAAGTTTGCGCTCGACAACATCGACATCATCCGTGGGGTGAACTTCCAACCGGTGTCTTTCTGTGGTCGTATCACGAAGATAAAGGACGAGAAACGGGAGAAGGAGCGGGTCGACTATGTGGCCATGATGGAGGTCATCGAGAAGGAGTTCAGCGGTCAGATATCACGGGATGATTTTTACCCGGTCCCATTCGTGTACCCGATTTCTGAGCTCATCGAGACATTGAAAGGGGAGACGCAGGTTGAATTTACCGCGCACCCAGGATGTGGTGGCGCGACCTACATCTTCCTTGTGGACGGCAAGCCCTTGCCGATCACCAGATTCATCGATGTGGATCGGTTCATGACGTTTATCAAGGAACAAAGCAAGACGAAAGGCCCGTTGAAGAAGGTTCGGATTGGAACCGCGTTCCTGCGGAATGTTGATCAGTTCGTCAACAAGGAGAAAGCACCCAAGGATTTCGATCTGAAGAAGATCCTCATGGATGCCGCGGTCGGTGGAAGCTATGATTCGCTCCGTGGGTTCCATTACAAGAGCCTGTTTGTCGGGTCGATGTGGTTTATGGACACGTTCAACCTCAATGTAAATAGGCTTGAGCGATGCTGCATCCACTACACCACCGAGGACGGCATCATCCCGTTCTGCTCGTACAACGGTCTTGGGTACGGGGATATGATCCGAGAGAAACACTCGATCCCTATCAAGGAATGGGAGAAGAAAGTAGGCCGCCCAATCCGAGAGGACCTCTGGACGAAAGGGTCGTTGACGTAACCCTCCTATTTTTTATCTTCTCTGTAAAGCATCATCCTGAAGAATCGTGTCGTGGTGTTGACTCTCCCACTCGAGTCATTTTTCTTCCTCCTTTCGAGCAACAAGAGCCTTTAATATAGGAAGATTGAATATCCGTACCGCCTTTCCACCCCATCAACGGAGGAACAATCCATGACCATAACGATCACGGGAGCTGGTCTCAACATAGAAAACATCGTTCAAGTCGCTCGAGATCATGAACAGATACGACTCCATCCGGATGCTGCGAAACGCATCATCGCCTGTCGCGCGATGCTGGAGAAAAAAATCAAGGCACACGAAATCATGTACGGCGTCAATACCGGCATCGGGGAATTCTCCGAGGTAGTCCTCAACGACGATCAGATTGAGGATTTCCAAAAGTACCTTATCTATAATCATGCCGCGGGCATCGGTGATCCCGCTCCTGAGGAGTATGTGCGAGCCGCGATACTCGCACGAGTGAACGTGCATGCCCATGGGAACTCAGGCTGCCGCTTGGAGATAACCCAGACTCTTATGGACCTCCTGAACAGAGGGGTGACCCCATACGTGTGCCAGAAAGGATCAGTGGGCGCCTGTGGCGATCTCGCACCCATGGCACAGATCGCACTCCTCATGCTCGGCGAAGGCAAAGCTTACTACAAGGGGAAGCTGCTCGAGGCTCGAGAGGCGATGAAAAAAGCAGGGATATCAATCCCTGGCCTGCAGGCTCGTGATGGCCTCGCGATTATCAACGGCTCCAACCTGCTCACCGCGATGAGCGCGATTTTTCTTTATGATGCGAATAACTGGTTGAAACAGGCGGAGATCGCTGCCGCGATGTCCCTGGAGGCGCTCAAGGCGAACATGAAGCCGTATGTCGTCAAGATCCATGAAGCGCGTGGGTTCCCCGGCGCGATACGGAGCGCTAAGGCGATCCAGCGGCTGATAAAAGACGGCGACCTCATCGAAGGCAAGATCAAATGTAAGATCCAGGATGCCTATTCCATGCGGTCGACTCCACAGGTGATTGGAGCCGCCCATGACGCGATCGCGTATGCACGCTCCCAAGTCGAGATTGAACTTAACGGGGTAGGGGACAACCCGATCTTCTTCCCCACAGAAAACATCCAACTCTCAGGAGCGAACTTCCAAGGATCCCCGGTGTCCCTCCCAATGGACATGGCTGGTGCAGCGGTCACCATGGTCTCGGTCTTGTCGGAGCGGCGGATGAACCGGCTTAACAACCCGGCGCTGAGCGCTGGACTCCCTGCGTTCCTGACGAAAGGCGCGGGGATGTTCTCAGGTCTCATGCTCTCCCAGTACACTGCGGATATGCTGATTGTAGAGCAGCGGATCCTGTCAGCGCCCGCATCGATCCAATCGATACCCGCGGCAGCGGACCAGGAGGATTTCGTCTCCATGGGCATGAACACAGCGATCAAGAACTTCCAGATACTCGACAACGCGTACGGCATCCTCGGCGTCGAACTCATGGCAGCAGCACAGGCACTGGATTTTCGAGACTACAAGTTCGGCACCGGCGTCACCAAGGCAAAAGAGGTCATCCGAAAACACGTGAAGTTCCTAGATGAGGACCGACCCTTGTACGCCGATCATACCACGATGAAGCAGCTGGTGAAATCCTGCGAGATCCTGCATGAGGTCGAAAAAAGCGTCGGGTCTCTTGAGTAGCTGACGCGAGGATATGTGTTATTTTTTCCTTTTCGGTATCATCGGAACGACGATGTCGCTTCTTTTCACCAGGTCGATAGCTTCCTTATAGCCAGCATCCGCATGCCTGGCGACCCCAATACCCGGATCGGTCGTGAACACTCGCTGTATCCGTTCATCCGTCTCTGTGGTCCCGTCGCACACCACGATCATCCCTGCATGGGTTGACAGCCCGATACCGACCCCTCCACCATTGTGTATCTGGACGCTATCTGCTCCTGCCGAACAATTCAGGAGTGCATTCAGCAGTGGCCAGTCAGCAATCGAATCGCTTTTATCCTTCATCCCTTCAGTTTCACGATAGGGTGAGGCGACACTACCGCTGTCAAGATGATCGCGGGTGATTGCTACCGGTCCAATCTTAGCTTCCCGCACCATCGCGTTGATCGCGAGCGCAAACCGGGCTCGTTCCCCGTACCCGAGCCAGCACACCCGGGCGGGGAGCCCCTCCCAGGGTAGATGCTTCTCGGCAAGGTTGATCCAGTTGATGAGGATCCGATCCTTTGGGAACATTTTCACGACCGCCTTGTCTGTTGCTATGATATCCTCTGGGTTCCCGGTGAGGGCGACCCAGCGGAAAGGGCCACGGCCTATGCAGAACATCGGACGAATGTATGCGGGAACGAACCCTGGGTACGCGAACGCGTTCTTCAGTCCCGCCTTGAGTGCTTGCCCACGGAGGTTGTTCCCGTAGTCGAACACCACCGCCCCCTTTTTGTTAAATTCGATGAGCGCTTTACAATGGTTTTTCATGCTTTCCATGGCTCGTTCGATATACTTCTTCGGGTTCTTCTTCCTCATCGCGAGCGCATCAGAAAGCGTCGCACCAGCGTACCCTGCAGGGACGTAGCCGTTAAGCGCGTCGTGTGCGCTCGTCTGGTCGGTCACTACATCAGGCATGAACCCTTGTCTGACGAGCATCGGCATGAGGTCGGCGCAGTTCCCAAGAACCCCCACGGAGAGAGGGATGCGTTTCTTTTTTGCCCTCATAGTGAGGTCAACCGCTTCGTCGATGTCTTTGATTTTCTGGTCGCAGAACCCTGCTTTGACCCGGCGATCTATCCGCTTCTCGTCACATTCGACCGCGAGACACACCCCTTTGTTCATGGTCACAGCAAGTGGCTGCGCGCCACCCATGCCGCCGAGCCCACCGGTCAGCACGATCCTCCCTTTCAGGTCGCTCTGGAAGTGGGTCCGTGCGCAGGCGGCGAAGGTCTCATAGGTGCCTTGGATGATCCCCTGGGTCCCGATGTAACACCAGGAACCTGCGGTCATCTGCCCATACATGGTGAGCCCGAGATGCTCCAGCTCCCTGAAATGTTTCCAGGTGCTCCAGTGCGGCACCAGATTGGAGTTCGCCATGACAACGCGGGGTGCAGTCGGCCAGGTTTTGAACACTGCGACAGGTTTTCCTGACTGCATCACCAGGGTTTCATCGTTATTCAGCTGTTTCAACGACGTGACAATCGCGTCATAGCATCGCCAGTTCCGAGCCGCTTTCCCGGTGCCGCCGTAGATGATGAGTTCCTCAGGGATCTCTGCGTTCTCAAGATTGTTCTCCAGCATCCGCAGGAGTGCTTCCTGCTTCCAGCCTTTACAACGAAGATTAGTACCTCGAAATGCCTTGATGTGCCGTGACATGGTCTCAGGCGAAGAAAGGAAAGAGCGTACTAAAATCTTTTTACGAAGAGGTAGAATTTGATAATAAAAGGGAAGGACGGCTGGCCTCACTAGGAGGGGATGGGATGCACTCTAACAAAACAACAACTACCAGCCCAATTCCTTCCACTAAACAAATAGTCATATCCCCTATATATGCTTTTCGCTAAATAAAGGAAATACTGACGACGTTACTCCCACGTAGGATGATTTTCCCGAGTCGACGTTTGGTTTCGTCCTTGGACTCCTCGACCTCATCGAGCACCAGATTCATGTACTCGTCGTACCCGAGCAGCTTGCCTTCGATGTGTCTACCATCTTTTAACAGAAGAAGGAGTTTTTGATTCACTGCTTTCTCAAGGACATCTAACGGTAGGGACATGGCACAAGGTAAGGACGCCGGCTTTTTAAAACTATTCCCTGGAGGAACACAGGAGAATTATTGTGCCGGCAGGCCGCCGATGTGTAGGCTCGGGTCACCGAGCAGCGCCCAGCCTTGGATCACTTTCGTGTCGATCCAGGAGTCACTCCCACCAAGGGTGCTCCAGTTCACAGGATACGTCTGATGGTACCATGTGATCGCGGCGGCCCATGTGTCGCCGAGCGTTGTCGCATGCTCCTGCCCGTACGCATGGAAGAACGCGGTCTCAAGCTCATTGATGCCGCCGTGGAAGGACTGCTTATCCTCTTTTGTGTACCCGAGACAGGTACATCCGAGCGTCGCGATCGCGCCACCGTTAGCGAGGTGTAGGATTTCTTCGCTCCAGCACTCTGGGATGTATTCTTGACGCCAGCGAAGGGTCTTGTTGAAGACACGCTCAAGGCACACATCAAACTGACTGTTATGACATCCGCTCACCACGCACACTGGAAGCTTATTTTTGTTCCTGAATCGCCACATGTCGTTCGTGTTCGGCCCCTGGATGAACGCGGTGCTGTTCGCGGGATGGTTCCCCCATTGCTTCGGGCTCCCATGACCAACGAGGTACACGAACCCGAACCCTAACCGGAATGTCCTGATGATATCAGTTTTGTCGGCGAACGTCCCGTCCGAGGTGTACAACCTTGTCGGAGTGAATCCGCTCATGTTCTCGATCGCCCGGTCTCCATAGTACTCTCCTTCAGAGCCAGTCCAGTTCGCGTTCTCGCTTGCAGGGTAGGTATCTCCAGCGGCGACAAGCATCGTGGGGAACCAAGATGTGCCGTAGGCTGTGTTTTCATAGGTGATGATCTTATGGACTTCGTCTCTCACCTCTACGACGTTGCGACAGGGGAGACGTCCGACTGCGACATCAGGGATGAGATCGATGTTCGCATCTTGAGCAATCTGCCCAGGTCCCCATTCCCCGAAGACGCCGTTATGATTGCTATCCCAGCTTGAGAAATTCCCGTTCGCGTCGTAGATATCCGCGAAGTACAGGTCGCTGAGGTACTCGGATTCCCAGTCGTCGCCCATGTGGACGTATCGCACTGGGCAGTACCAGGTCGAGCGAAACTCACTGCTCCTCCCTCCGACGAGCAGCACGTAATGGATACCCCATTGCTCTATAGCTGTTTTAATGAAGTACTTGACCTTCTCGGCATGGTCGCGTCCCTGCCAGTACATCTGCCGGTAGACCTGATCCAGAGTCACGAGTCTTGTGGGAACGCCGATGGCGTCCTTGTGGTACACGAGTGGCCGCAAGGCATCATGGAAAGCCGATGGCGCGATGATCAAGAGTTGGTACACCTGCTCATGCAGAGGTAGCTGGTGCGTCGGCATCGCAACGACCGCTGCATCCGTGGACAAAGCAGCCCCGAGAGTTCCTGAGGGCAGTGCGCACATAACGCACACCACCCCGATGATACCAAGTCGGAATACTTTTTTTTGCTTCATATTATCCCCTATTCTCTTTCATCATGTTTTACGAAGGGCCATAGCCACCAATCATGAGGCTAGGATCCCCAAAGAGCGCCCATTGTTGGACGGTTTTCGCGTCAATCGCAGAGTCGTTCGCGGCAGACGTGTTCCAGTTGATGGGGAACTGCTTAAGGTAATCAGTAATCGTGTTTCCCCAGATCTGCCCAAGGATCCTTGTCCCGTTCACACCGTACTCACGGAAGAAGGTTGGCTCCAGGTAGTCACCTGCGCCGCTGAAGGAGTGTTTATCCTCCTTTGACATGCCCAGGCCGGTGTTGCCGACGGTCGCGATAGAGCCGCCCTTGCTGAGCCGTGTGAGCTTCCATCCCCAACATTCCCGTATCCAGGTGTCTCTCCAGAAGGAATCAACCAGGGCACCGCCTTGCTTCGAGAAATATTTGAGCCCCTCCTCCCTAAGTCCTTTGAGGATGTTCTTCGGTGACACATCGAACTCATTATTATGACAGCCTCCGACCACGCACACAGGCAGCATCTGTCTGTTTCTGAGGCGATCCATCAGGAGGGTGTTAAGCCCATGGATCCAGGCAGTCGAGTTCGGTGGATGGGTGCCCCAGGTGTAGGCATTTGCGTGGCCTGAGAAGTATAAGAACCCGCATCCCTGGTCGATCGCATGGATCACGTCTTTCGGTCCAGTGAGCGTCCCGTCGGACGTCCAGAGTTTCACCGGCGTGAACCCTGACATGTTATCGATTGCATCCTGGGTGTTCACC
>DATKKD010000128.1:0-4886 GCA_035543435.1 Thermoplasmatota archaeon | reverse complement strand
GAACATGAACATAGGTATTATCGGGAAAGGAAACGTCGGTACCGCTCTGGGCAACGGCCTTCGTCGGGCTGGTCATAAGATCAAGTTCGGTCATCGCGACGCGAAGGAACCTGTGAAGAGCGCGGTCGAATGGGGCGAGGTACTCATCCTTGCAATCCCCCACGAGGCAGTGAAAAATGTCGCCAAGAAGCTCGGGTCAGCAGCCGACGGTAAAATCGTGATCGATGTGACCAATGTGTTCGGTGAAGATATGAATCTACCAGACGGCTACAGCGTCTCGGGCGCCGAGGAGCTTCAACACATGATTCCGAACGCCCATGTGGTGAAGGCATTCAACACCGTGTTTGCGAAAAATCAAAGTAGCGGCCATGTCCGGGGAGTCCAGCTCACTGCCTTTGTCGCGGGGGACAATCAACAGGCAAAGAAGACCGTGATACAGCTTGCCAAAGACCTTGGGTTTGACCCTGTGGACTGTGGTCCGCTACGGGCGGCTCGGTATCTCGAACCCATGGCTGACCTCATCATCAACCTCGCTTTTTCACAGAAGATGGGCGTAGATATCGGGTACCTACTTGTCAAGTGAAGGCGAGGAATACCTACTCCATGAGACGTTTCAAACCCCAAATCCCCGCAACGATGAAGAACAGGGTGAACAAGAGCAGCGCGCCGAAATCGAGAGGGATGTTGGCCCAATTGTTGGTGATTAGCAGTGAACGGAACCCATCGACGACGTAGAATAACGGGTTGATTCGAGTGAAGTCCTGGAGAATCTGAGGCATCGCCTCGAGCGGGTATAAGGCGTTGCTTGCGAAGAACAAGGGCATGGTGATCAGCTGAATGACGCCCATGAACCGCTCTCGTCGACGCAACAGCGACGCGAACACAATAGAGAGGCACGCGAAGCACGTCGCCGCAAGCACAATGATGGCAGCGACGCCGAGGAGGTTGATTGGTGCGAAGTCGAACGTGACCCCAAGCGGGATTGCAAGGATGATGATCACGATTGATTGCACGATCCCGCGTACACCAGCCGACAGGCCTTTCCCAAGAACGATGGAACCGCGGGAGGTCGGCGTCGCCATGAGTTTCGCTAGGATCCCTGAGTCCTTATCCCACGTGATCGCGATCCCATAGAAAATCGAAGTGAACAGGATCGACTGGGCGATGATGCCGGGCGCAATGAACGAGATGTATGAAAGGTTCCCCGTGTTGATGATGCGGTACTGATTGAACATGGATCCGAACACGACAAGCCACAGGATCGGTTGAATCATCCGTACGAACAACTCAAACGGGTCATGGATGATTTTCCGTACCTCGAACTCAAGGATGACGCCGGTTTTCGTGACAAAATTAATCGCAGAAACCATCAGCCAAACCTCTTGAACGTCCGTCGAGTCCGTTTCACTGCTTTGAGATTGTATTTTGATGATCCTTCATCCAATCGTGTCCCCGTGATTTGTAGGAATGCGTCCTCAAGGGTCGGGCTTTTAATTTCAAGGTCTTTGAGGGTGATGTGATGCTCGTTAAGCTTTTGGAGGACCTTGGGTGCATTCTGTACCGCATCGGGCACCGTGAACTGCCATTTCCCTGAGGAAAGTTCTAGGATGGACACGGCAAGTTCGCCAGCAACGGAGGTGAGATATTCCTGTCCTTCTTTCTGATGATCACCAAGGTCCAGGCACGCGGTCACCGTTCCAGTCCCGACCATCTGCTTCAGGGATTCCGGGGAGTCGATGACGCAGATCTTCCCACGGTCGATAATCCCGATCTGGTCGCAGAGCTCATCAGCTTCTTCCATGTAGTGGGTGGTGAGAAAGATCGTGGTGTTCCATTCCTTGTTCAGTTTGCGGATATGCTCCCAAACGAGTTTTCTACCTGCCGGGTCTAAACCAATCGTCGGTTCATCAAGGAAAAGAAGGCGCGGATGATGCAACATGGCCTGTCCAATCTCAAGCCTTCGAACCATGCCCCCGGAGTACATGCTAACCAGGTTGTTTGACCGCTGGGTCAGATCCATGATCTCAAGGATATCTCTAATCCGTTCCGTTCGTACCTCGGGTTCCAGACCGTACAACTTCGCGGAGAGGAGGAGATTTTCGTACCCGGTAAGCGAGCCGTCTGCAGAGAGTTCCTGCGGCACGTATCCGATGAGTTCACGTACCTTCGATGGTTCCCTTGCGACGTCAAGATTGAAAATATGTGCAGAGCCTTTCGTGATTTTCGTCAGTGTGACCAACATCTTGATCGTTGAGGATTTCCCGGCGCCGTTTGGTCCAAGAAACCCAAAGATGATCCCCTCCTTCACGTTAAAAGAAACATCATCGACCGCCTTGATTTCCCCTTTGTAAATCTTTGACAGATGCTTCACGTCGATGGCGTTCATAGTTGTGGTCATCACAATCAGCACACGTTCTTAATCGTTTCTGGAACTCTTTTTTTTCCGTGCAATCACACAAAGTAGTGTGTCAAATTCATGACATCCCGATACGGTACTACCCCGACAAGCTTGTTTTTCTCATCGGTGACCGGGATAGCGCGAAACCCGTAACGCACGAAGATCGCCGCTGCCTCTTTCAAGGTGCTCTCGGGCGCAAGGCGAATGACGTGCTCCACCATGATGTCCTTGAGAAGGGCGGTGTCATCGGCTTTCAAGAGCTCTTTGATATCAATCACACCGAGCAACTGATCGTCATTGTTCACCACGTACAAGTACATAATGACGACCTTGTTTTTCGCAAGCTTCGGATACTCGTCCTGCGCCTGACCCACGGTCATCTCAGGGGGTACCTTTAAGTAACGTATCGTGGCAAAGTTGATGATTTTCTCTTCATGGAAATCGATGATCTCCTTGATTTTTTTCGCCTTCGTCTGATCGAGGAGTTTCAGAATCGCTTTGACATCCCACCAGGGTAGGATCGCGAGAACATCCGCCGCTTGACCAGGTGTCATCTCGTCGATGAGGGCAGCGACATGCTTCTTTTCCAATGAGGAGATCAGCGCGCGTTGCACATTCGGGTTGATCTCTTCAAGGGTGTCTGAGGCGTGTTCGGTTTCGAGTTGGTTGAACAGCACCAATCGCTGTTCGTGGTCTAGTTCCTCAAGGATATCCGCGAGGTCCTCTGAGGGGATTTCTGATATTTTTTCTTTCATGACCTTCAGTTTCACATCGCCCTTAAAACTGCTGATGTTGCTCGGCAAGGGCTGAATGTAGCTCCAGGGTATCGTGCCGTTCTGATGTGTCTGCTCGGGTGTTTTAATGAGTCGCGCGACACGCTTGAGCCGCATCCGTTTTAAGAAACCGTACTGGCTAATGTCCACTTCACTCACGTACAGCTTGTTGCTTCGCAGGATGAGTTTGACGTCATAGACGACATCCACTTCTTTGCCTTCGAGGTCTAACACCTTTTTGTCAAGGACGTAGTCACGCAAAAGAATCGCTCCCTCGCCCGGAGCTCCGACGTATTTTTCAGGGTCGTCGATGTCCAATACAATCTCTCGCGTCGTCATGACCTTGACTTTCTCCCAGGGAATGAGGAGCGCCGGGTATCCGAAGGGTCTAAAGACATACAGGTGGGTGACCTCCGCGACTTTATCTCCGTCGACGATCACGAAATCGTCGAGTTTCCCGAGTTTCTTTTCGTTCATGAATACGGGGGTTCCAAGGATCTCTGTGAGAAAATACGGTGTTCCCGCACTCGGGAGGGTTTCCTGACCTGTTTTTTCCAACGTTCATCACCTCTTATATTATATCACTAATGTTACAAATTTATAAGCAAGAATAACGACAAGGACGATCAAATAGATTCGGATACCTAGCAGTGCTATTTTCACCCATTTGGTCATCTTGATGCGCGGTGTGGCGTACTTTTCATTTATATCCCTGACGATACGGACCTGGCTTTGAATCCCAGCGATCAGTTTCTTATGGAACGGCGCTTTTATTGACGGTACCATAGCTCAACCATCTTTTTTTATCTGAAATATTGAGGAAACACCACGGTGAGGCAATAAATAGTGGACAGAGTGATAATGAAGATGACGATGACGGTGCTGAGAACATTTTGCAATCTCGTGTTCTTGTATTTTCCCATGATCTCCTCGTTGTTCAACAGCAGGATCAAGAAGACCAAGGCAGCGGGTAAGAGTGTGACCGCAATCACCTGGACAAACAACGTGATAAGCACAAGCGGAGCACCAGGGATGAGGACCACCGCCCCCGCAGAGACCAGGATAAGAAGATACAGTAAATAAAACCAGGGCGCCTCCCTGATTCTGTTGTTCAAGGAATGAGCCCACCCCCAGACCTCGCCGAAGGCCCAGGAACTCGCAAGCGAGATGCAGACCGCACCCAGAAGTCCAGCATCGAAGAGTCCGATCGCTAAAAACACCCCCGCATACTGGTTGATGTGCATGAGACCCTGTGCAGCCTGGGCTGCGCTTTGGATATTGGTTCCAAAGAGCACCGTGCCGGTGACGACGATGCAGAATATCGCGACGATGACGGTAAATACCGCACCGATCATCGTGTCAAACCTCCCCCAGGGGATATCCTTTTCTTTCATCCCCTTGTCCACCACCGAACTCTGCTGGAAGAACACCATCCAGGGCGCGATGGTCGTTCCGATGTTCGCCATCAAGAAGAAGAACAGTTGCGAGGTGAAGCCACCTTTTGGTAAATGGGGGATGATCCCCTGTGAAAGCACCGTTGACCATGAGGGATTCACGAGGAACGCAGCAGGAATGTAAATCAAATTGAGCACACAAAACAATAACACGATTTTCTCCCAGGTCCAGTACCGTCCCTGGAGCACCATGACGATGAGAAGAATCAGCACAATAATGACGGTGAGGATGGGAGGCACCCCAAAAATCGCAAGCGCCGC
>DATKKD010000127.1:0-1082 GCA_035543435.1 Thermoplasmatota archaeon | reverse complement strand
AATCGGAAATGATAACATGGTTAAGAGTACTACCAGTGTTTTCATGGAACCACCTTTTTCCTGGCCACCCTCCCTCTTGAACTCGCGTCACGTGGTACCAGTAAACAGGTCAAACCAGTAGGCTCGAGACACCATCGGAATTATTACGGGGAGCACGAAATAGTTTACATTCCATCATCGAAGAAATCCAAATCATAGTAAGGCGTTGCAAGTGATCCGACGTAATGTCCTTCATGACCGGATCAATAAGTGTTCTTGCGGCGCGGGGCCGACGCCTGCACTCGGTTGAACTGAACTGGTGAGTATGTATTTCACTGGCCGAGACTCGAACTCATTACAAGAGACTCATGAACTCGTATAAATATATCACGTTGTTCGTGTAACTCTCCATCCCTGTCGAACCATCTATATTTTATAACGTCATAACGCACGTCGGACGCAACGGCATCTCTTACTCTATATGAGCAGTCGCCGTTGACCTGTAATACAGCTTCCGTACGTTCATCCTCCGTCGGCGACAATACGTCATGCAATTTATAAGCTGCCTCAAAAGTGACGCTCACGACATCTGGTTTTTCTGTGGCAAAATAGTGGATCTTGCGAGGGAGCATTTCGGTTAGTTCAAAACCACGGTTAGCAGCGCGGTCCCTGAGATCCCTATTTATGTCTTTATCAATTGCCAGAAAGATCTTCTCGGGGTCGAGTGGGGGAGCTTTTTCGGAGATTGCATCTAGCCCACATTATGCACGAGAACTAGTTCAAAAAGGGAAGGGCATCTGCTAAAGTGTTGTTGCGACACAACATAAAGCTCTTTAGCCAGGATGCCTTTATGACTACAGTCTGCCATAAACAACTGAGTTTGGGAAGGGTCTTGGGAAAGCAGATCACCGCTGACTTCGAAGGCGGTCGCATCACCTCGGATGCCGGCGGCTTGATCCTTTGGCTGCTCGATGAGCGCTACGGGATCGCCGCAAGCGCTGCGCGGTGCTTGCAAGATCCTCGGGATCCTGGGAAGACGGTTCACTCTGACCTCAGCTTGCTCAAGCAAAGGATCTTTTCCATCGCTCTTGGCTATGAAGACG
>DATKKD010000126.1:0-7757 GCA_035543435.1 Thermoplasmatota archaeon | reverse complement strand
TCACAGTAATAATCCCTACAACAAGTAGACTTCTTTGGTTCATAGTATCCTTCCCTATACGATATTCAAATGCAGTAACCTTATTTAACAGTTATCAATACGATTCCGCTCCTGAATTTGACAAGGGTCAAGAATCGGTCGTGGCACGTTTTCGGTTGACAGAATTTGCCGAAACCATGGTCTCTACGACGAAAGTGCTAGGCTAATTTATTGCTGTGTTTGTTCCTATAGATAAAATATCCGCCCGTAATGGACAACAAACCAATAATAATCGCTAACGATTGAGGGCTCAATAAGATTAAAATCAACGGCATCTCCTCAGGGAACCCAGTAACAAACAACAGGTAAAACAACGAAAACAATCCAACGATTAATAAGGAAAAACCAAAGATAAAAGAAACGAACACAATGTGCTCACCAATAATCTTACCGCCTTGATAACCTGATTCACTCAGATATTTATCTGACATGATGACTGTTCTATCGTCTGACTTCTTTGTATTCGTAACCTTTACCCCCGATTGTAGATTCGTAATCATCTCATTTTTAATAAATGATATGGTGATTTAGTACCCCAAGAGGTGCCTGAGTATCGGGAGCGCACCAGGGAACCGCTCGAACAACCAAGAAAGGAATCGGAAATGCGGTGGCGCGTACGAGAGAGGCATGGAGACCAACAGGGTGGTCCAACCGCTCTCGACACCGTAGAGATCCTTCGCCTGGGCCTTAATGAGGTAGGATCCTTTGGTGGTCCATGCGTGTGATTGATTGACTGCCAGTCCCGATGGGTACGGCCCTATCCAGCTGCCGTTCGTGTGATCCCCCCAATCGATGAGGTAGGAGATGTTGTCGTCGTCCGGATCCATCGCCTCAAAGGAATAAGGATACCTCGTGCCTGCTTTTCCGTTTGCCGGGCCGGTGATGCTTGGGGGATCCGGCGCTCGATTTCCAACGCTGACCGTCTTTGTCACGGTGGCAGTCTGATCGACACTATTGGTGACGCGGAGTGTCACCGGATAGACACCCGGGGCAGGCCAGAGATGAGTCGTTATGGGAGCAGTGGTTTCCTCGTCGTAGATGCCGTCCTGGTTCCAGTCCCATTCGTATGAGGTGATATTGTACTCATTGGGGTCATAACTCGCTGATGCGTTGAAGGTGACGGTTTGACCATGGCTAGGGGCCGTGGGTGTCCAAGAGAAGTCAGCGGTGAGTTCGCCACCGAAGCAGTACAACTTGTTGTCATAGGACCCGATGTAGATTTTTCCATTGACGATGGCAGGGGACGACTCGATAAAACTCCCGGTCGTATAGTCCCAGATTTTTGCCCCGGTCACTGCATCAAAACAGTACAGCTTCCCGTCATCCGAACCGACGTACACTTTTTCGTCAGCGACCGCCGGAGACGAGTCCACCTCATCGTCTGTCATGTAACTCCAGAGGAAACCTCCCGTGTTAGCATTCAAACAATACAAGGAACAGTCTCTTGAGCCGATGAAGAGTTTCCCGTACGCGATCGCGGGCGTGGAATCGACATAGAACGCTGTCGTGTAGTTCCATACGGACTGCCCGGTTTCCGCATTCAGGCAATAAATTTTATAGTCAACCGACCCAAAGTACACTTTTCCGTTGGCGATCGAAGGGCATTCCATGATTTTCCCGCCTGTCGAATAATTCCAAAGTTCGTCTCCGCTAGAGGCGTTTAAACAGTACATCCTCCCGTTTTCTGCCCCGATATAGACCTTGCCGTTGTTGATCGTCGGCGCGTTGCTCGTACCTACGGAGTTGGTTGAGAAGCTCCAAATAAAATCTCCGGTCTGTGCGTTTAAACAACGCACTTCGCCGTCCAAGGATCCGAAGTACACCTTGCCATTCGATACGACAGGGTTAAAGGGCCAATAGCAGTCGGTATAATTCCAGAGGTACTTCCCTGTGCTGGCGTTCAAGCAGAATATCTTGTTTTCTCCGTATTGATCTCGGGAGAGGGTGTAGAGTCTCCCGTTGTCAAAGGTGGGATTCCCGTCCGCCCATCCTGTCGTGTTGCATTGCCAGATTTTTTCTCCTGTCAGATAATTGAGGCAATAGTACGCGTGATTTGAACCGGTGTACACTTTCCTGTCGACAACGGTGGGGGAGGATAGAATGATCATGTCCTCCTGGAAAATCCACATGAGATTGACGGCGCCTGGTGCTCGCGAGGTCGAATACCCGCTGTGCGCGAGATCATGGTGAAACATCGGCCACCAATCAGTGGAAGAATCCCTGTTTTGTTCTTCTTTGATTCCCCTCCCGCCCCTGATGGCCGGGGGAAGGCTTGTTCCAACGAACAGCACTATAATGACGATTGCTGATAGTTGCTGCCAATGCAGCGAGCGTACTTTCATGATGTCTCCCCCGAAATGATATTTTTATAACACTGTTCACCTTTAAAAACCTATCCGGGGAGGATGTATCTATACGCAACAAACGTCCCTAAAGATTTTGTGGTAGTCTCAAAATAGAGTATCCAAGCTGAGAGATATAAAGAAAAAGAAAAAAGAGAGGCAGGACTTGTTTATGAGGATACGCCGCCTATCCTCAGGCTTGGGTCACCGATAAGGGTGAACTCCTCGACGGTCTTGCGGTCTTCGAAGTGACTGTTCACGTGCCCGTAAAGATGGATGTAGTCACCGACGGCGGTAGCGAGCGTATTCCCAACGTTATGGACGCTCTGGTTCGCGTACGCCTGGAAGAACCGGTCTTCCAACCAGTCGCTCAGCCCGATATGGTCGACCAACCCGATCCCAAGACCGGAGCACCCTATGGAGGCGATGCCGCCACCGTGCTTGGCGAACACGATGCCCGAGCACCAATCACGGGGCACCCATTCATTGTAGAAGAAGCGGTAGGGAGGCTTGTAGAACATGCCCATGAACCCATACTCTTTAAAACCAGTCCAAAGGTTCATCAGCGTCACGTTGAACTGGGCGTTATGGCAGCCGCCGACCATGACGACCGGCAGTTTTTCCCCGTTCTTCAACTTCGGCATGTCCCAGAGGAGGAGCCCGTCGACCATGTCGTCCTCGGTCTGGGCATCAGGTTTGAAGTTCCCCCAGTACGCGGGGTTCCCGTGGCCAGCGAAGTGGATGAACCCGCACCCTTCACTGACCGCCTTGATCACATCACTGCGCCCGGTCCAATCGCCCCGGGACGTCCAATAGCGGGCGACGGTGAACCCAACATGCTCCAGGAGGTTTGCGGTGATGTTGGTGGAGATTTCTCCTTCATAATATCCGGGAGTGCAGGGACCGCGTGCAGGTGGCGAGGTGTCGCCTGCGAAGACCTCCGCGGTCTTAAACCAGGAGTCTGAAACACCGTTCTCATAGGTTATGATCTTGTCAACCACGGGTTTGATCTCAGCCTTGTAGCGGAAAGGCAGACGGCCGACAGCGACATCAGGGACATAGTCGATGATGTCCTTCTTCCCGAACTGAGAGAACTCAGCGAAGATGTTGTTGTGGTTGGAGTCCCAGTCCTCAAACTCCGTCAGATTCGTGGTGTGGTTGACGCGATACAGGTCGCCGTAGTAGAGGTCGCTTGCGGTGCCGCTCTCGAAATCATCGGGGTTATGGGTGTCCCGCTCAGGGATGATCCAGCCGAGGGTCTCGCCTTTGCGTCCGCCGGCGATGAGCACGTAGCTGATGTCATGCTGTTCTTTCATGTCTTTGATACAGAGCTTGATGGATTCCTGGTTGTCACGGCCATGGTAGTTGCTGTAGATGCTCTGGACGGTGACAATCATGGTGCGCATCCCGGTGGCGTTCTTATGCTCGGCGAGGGGCGTCAGCGCGGAGACGAACGACGCGTCGGTGATGATCAACAGCTCGTAGGGGTCGGTGCAGGTCCTTGTTCCCTGCGGGGGAACGAAGGTGATGTGGACGGACGCGGTCGTAGGCATGCGCAGAAGGTTTTTTGCAGGTGCGTATTGCGGAATGATCTGGACTGCGACAGTGAGCAGGTCGACGCCATGAGACAGGCCGACGGTCTGTTCGACGGTGTAGGGCGCTGCAGGGTACCATGCTGACGAGGTGTAAACGGTTGCATCGACAGGATGCCGATTCTCCGGGGTCGGGTACTGGGCGTCCTTGATGATCGTGGCAGGGGTCGGCGCGAGCTTGTCTTGCAGCGGATAGTCATGGGTGGCAAGGTCGACGGTGACGCTGGTGATGCGCGTCCCAAACGGGAATTCATAGGTCTTGGCGATGATGGGCAGCATGGGTTTGCCTGTTTCAAGCAGCTGGGCCTCTGAGCCGGTTACCGTCATCGTTAGGGTGTTGTCTTGCGTGGTAAAGTGTGGTGGTGCGATGGTGAAGGTGTCGGTGGTTGTTTGGTTGGTGGTGGGTGTTGCAATGATGCTCGTCCCGATTCCCGTGATGAAGAGGAGGCCTGCTATTATCACAAAAATTTTTGTTTGTATTTTTTTCTCTCCCATAGTCTTTTCCTCGAAGTATAATATATTGTGAGAGTATATGAGGTTTTTCTTCTGAAACTTGTACAAACCGCAAGTTTTTCCCCTTGTTTTTGCGAAAAAGAACAGTATCATCGAAGAATGGTTTTTTGCGGTGACTACGAGGGGTCGGAGGGATTATTTTGGATTTACGGGGGAATATCGTACGGTCTTGGTGATGGGAACCTATCCAAATGGAAGACGGTGTATGTCCTTGTCGCGTGTTCAAAGATCACGACGGTCCTTGTACCCCATATGATTTTCATCAGCTTCGGCAGACCCCAGTAATTTCTGAACCATCGGTTGAAAAACGCGTTCTTAAAAAAGGCATCTTGCTTGTTGTCGATGAAATTATTTTTAAGAATGTTATTGTCGTTCGTGTTATCGAGGAGGAGCCCGTTTTGATTGTTTTTGAATTCGTTGTTCTGTACTGTGATCTTGGCGCACGACATGCCCAGGATGAGGCCGTACCCGTTGTCCGTAAACACGTTTTCGACGAAAGTGTTTTTTATCGATTCAGAGATTGCGATCCCGTATTCCGTGTTCTGTGCTACATGGTTCCTTTTGAGCTCTGCAGTGGAGAGGAAGCGGAGGGAGAGACCTCTGTTGTTTCCTGACACGGTGTTGTTGGCGATGAGGTCATTTTGCCCGCTTTCAGCAGAAAAAGCATAATCGTTTCCGCTTATGATGTTGTCGGCGACGGTGTTGTCTGAACCGCTGATTCTTAGTCCAAACCACTTGGTATTCGCAATCGTGTTGTTGATGATGATGTCGTTGTTTGAGGTGTCGAGGTTGAGTCCATCTTGGTAATTACCTTGGATGATGTTCTCGGAGATAGTGGTGGAGTTGGATTTGTGGCAGATAATCCCCTGGCTGTTGGAGGAAAGGGTGTTGTCGAGCAGGGTGCAGCCGTCCGAGCTTTCGAGGTAGATCGCACGGACGGTCTGCTGGATGTCCTGGTTCTGTACGGTGATGTTTCTGCAGTGGAAAAGAATGATTTGGCCACAAGGGTAGTTGATTGACAGATCCGCTTTTTGGTCTAAATAGACGAGTGGTTTCCCTTGGACGAGGTTGTTCAGAATCGTGTTGGGGTACGGCACAATTCCAGTCAGATCCTCCCTGATTAAGATTCCGGAGAGTAAGGTGTTGTTTTCAATGGTACATCGTGGGGAGTTCGAGAGCGTGATGTCGCAGGCTTGCCAGTCGAGGATCCGTTGGTTCAACACGTTCCTGCTAATGGTGTTGTCCGGGGCGCCGTCGAGGTACACCGCGAGGAAGAAGCAATTGGTCACCAGGTTTGCTTCTATGGTTGAGTTCGTCGTCGCTGAGATCAACATGCCGCTGTAGGTGTTGTTGATCGTGTTATTGAGGATGGTGTCGTCGATACAGTGATCAGTGACGATGCCTTCGGTGTACTGGAATGGGTTGGATATGGTGTTGTGTTGGACCGTCGAATGATTCGTGTCATACAGGTAGATATTGAAGTTGCCGTTGTCCTGTAGGTCGTTGCCGAAGATCATGTTGTTGTCCGTGAACCGGACCCGTATCCCGTAGAAATTCTCGGTGATCAGGTTATCCGACAGGTTGCAATTGCTCCCGTAGAGATTGATTCCCGCGTTCGTGTCTCTCCCGCTGTGCTGCAGCAACAGATTGGCGATGGTGACGTTATCCGCATGGATCTCAATGACGGTGCCGTTGTACTGCGCATCGATGCAAGTCGTGGATTTATCCTCTCCCACGAGTCGTATGGATTTCGTGATGAGGACGTGTTCGAAGTAGGGTGCTGAGTCGTCGTAGACGAACACGGTGTCGCCGTCGGACGCGTTGTTCACCGCGTCCTGGATCTTTGAGTAGTTACCTGGCCCATCGCCGCCCACGTAGAGCCATGTCCCCCTCGAGGGTGGGCTGGATACTTCTGTGATGTCGTGTGCGGATGTTGGGGCGACAGAGGTCGCGAAGAACAAAAGGATGATTCCGGTAGCCCACCATTTCTTCGACCATGAATCGTTTTCCATTTCTTTTTCTCCCCTAAGACATTTTTATAACACACACCTCCTTAAAAACATATCTAGTGAGGATGACACTTTACGTAACGAATGTTCTTAAAAATCCCGTGACTCGCGGAAAAGCATTGGCATGGATTATTCTTGGATGCGAAAACAAAGAAAGAAAAGGGCAGGGGTCTTAGTACCCCAAGAGGTGTCTGAGGAGCGGGAACGCGTTGGGGAACCGGTCAAGCATCCAATGGATCAAGGAAAAGCGTGGTGGTTCGTACGGCATCGTCACGGAAAGGGTGCCCCAGTCACTCTCAGCTCCATGGATGTCTTTTGCTTTGGCTTTGATGACGTAGGTCCCTTTCGCGGCCCAGGTGTGTGACTGCGTCACGGTCGCTCCTGATGCGTACGGTCCGAGCCAGCTGCTGTTCGTGAGATCGCCCCAGTCAATAAAATAGGAGATGTCGTCACTCGTCGGGTCCGTCGTCGTGAGATTATAACTCGTTTTCACTTTTATTTTTCCTTGGGCTGGGCCAGTTATTGTTGGTGAATCAGGCGGTAGATTTATGTTTGTCGCGAAGGTGTACCATCTCCTCGTGTACAGACCGCTCCCGCTGGGATCGGTCGCGTTTACCCAGACTTCATAATTTTTTGAAAAACCAAGACCTGAAAGAGCAAGCGATTTCGTCCCGTTGCTCTCGCTTGCCCCGCTGCTCGTCTGTCCGTTGCTGCACTGGATCGTCCATGAGAATTGATCTCCATTCGGGTCGTTGATCGGGATGCTCCACATCAGGCTTAAGGGTTGGCTGATCGAGCCGTTCGTCGGGGTGGGCACTCCGAAAAACGGTGGCTGATTCTTGTCCCCTGTGATAAATCTGTACCATCTCTTCGTGTACTGACCACTGCCGCCAGGGTCGGTCGCGTTCACCCACACCTTGTACGTCGACAAATATGCAAGACCGGAAAGATCAAGCGATTTCGTCCCATTCGACGCGCCGTTACCGCTTGTTGCCTGCCCGTTACTGCATTGGATCGTCCAATTGAAGGAGTCTGCTTCAGGGTCGTTGATCGAGATGCTCCAGGTGAAACTGAGAGGATTGTTGCCTGAACCGTTTGCCGGGTTCGGTGATCCAAACACTGGCGGTTGATTCGCTTTTGTGGTGAAGGTGTACCATCTCCTCGTGTACAGGCCGCTGCCGTCAGGGTCGGTGGCGTTCACCCAGACCTTGTAGGTCGTTGCATAGGAAAGACCGGAGAGCGTGAGTGTTTTGTTCCCGTTG
>DATKKD010000125.1:0-1213 GCA_035543435.1 Thermoplasmatota archaeon | reverse complement strand
CGGTACCTTAATTGTGTTCATCGCCATGGTACTTGTCGCTGCTGTCGCTGCAAGCGTCATCATCCAAACCGCAGAATCACTACAACAGCGAGCCTACGCGGTCGGAAAACAAACCATCCGCGATGTCTCAAGCGGCTTACGCATCATCGAAGTATCAGGATTGACGGATACAAATAAAACAAAGATTCAATACCTTGCAATCGCAGTCGCAACCCGCGCAGGGTCCTTAGATATCGATCTCAACAAAACATTGCTATACCTACAATTAGACAACTATTCGGTACTATCGCTCAATACGCATTGTAAAACAAATATCATCGGGAGTGGAGGGATATTCCATGCTCTTAACCTCTCCATGTTAAACGCCACTAACTATGGAGTTATCGCAATCCATGACGCAGACCAATCCATCATGAAAACCAATGGTCTTAGCGCCTCAGATCAGGCGATAATCATCGTAAATCTCACTGCGGCTCTCCCATCAACCCAAGGGTTGCTATCTGGGGACGTCCTCGAATCAAAGCTCGTACCAGAGGTCGGTGTCGAGGGTATCTTTGTCGTACACGCTCCTGATGCGTTTAAATATAGAGTGGTCGAGCTCTAAGATTACAGCAATCCAAAGAGAGGTAGCGTCCTCTCTTTGTTTTTTTTATTTATAAGCTATGATCATAACAGGTAAGGAAGATTTTTTTGACATAATGCCAAATCCGAGACATTTACAATTTGCCTATCGAACGAGGTAGCTTTTTATAGCTTGAACCAGGAACTAAACATGTGAATTAATGACATGCTCTCACGGGGCATGGGAATGGAACGAAGGTGAAAGGATATGGAAAAAACGTATATGGAAAGACTCATAGGTAAATATTGTAAATTTGTCACCAAAGAACCAGGGGATGAACGGGTAAGTGTCATCACCGGTATTTTAGAGGATATTGATTACAAGGACGGATTCATAATTGTCGAATCTTCTCAAGGTCTCGGATGTTTATCCATCAATACCATTGTTGCCATAAAACCAGGCAACAGAAGGAGATTCGAAAAGAAGGATGTCAGACACGACGACGAGGCTGACATTGGTATCGGTACCTTAATTGTGTTCATCGCCATGGTACTTGTCGCTGCTGTCGCTGCAAGCGTCATCATCCAAACCGCAGAATCACTACAACAGCGAGCCTACGCGGTCGGAAAACAAACCATCCGCGATGTCTCA
>DATKKD010000124.1:0-9341 GCA_035543435.1 Thermoplasmatota archaeon | reverse complement strand
TTTAATGAATCTTTTTTTTCCTTATCCTTTTGTTTTTTCCTTGATTTTTTTTCCCTTTTTTTTCCGTTTTCCGCCATGAGTCCCTCAAATCGTTATCGGTAGTCCTTTCTCTCCTTCTCGGTAGAACCCCCAGATGCACTGGACTACCTCGTAATAATCCATGATGTCCTCCTCGACCATCCGATCAAGGATATGTTTTCGTCGTTCATGCTCATCATAAATCTGTGCGGTATCGGCGTACCCCGCGTTTTTCGCTATTTTCTCCTCAAGAATGAAGCTGTTTCTGTTCGCCTTGAATACGTGTTCATCCTCATCAGCCTTCCAGGTGAACGCGGTTCGAGCCATGATTCCGTCGACTTCCCTGTTATACCCCTCTATCTCGTCGATCGAGGTGCATCGTCGCAGCATCCGTCCGTTCCTCTCCACCGCAAGTTGTATGAGCACGAAATCGAGGTTATCCATGAACGTCTTAGGGACGTTGATAGGGTCGCCGGTAAACCGTTGGATGACCTGGGTGACGCTACCTGCATGGAACGTTGTCATGCATGGATGCCCTGTCTGCATCGCCTGGAACACGATGTTTCCTTCTGCGCCTCGTACCTCGCCGGGGATGATATAATCAGGCCTGGACCGCAATGCGGCCTTTAAAAGGTCAAAGAGATCCACTTGTCCCTCCTTCGGGCCAGTCGTCTTCGTCAGCAAGCGTTGCCAGACCGTGTGAGGCACCTGAAGTTCCGGGGTACCCTCTGCTGTGTAAATCTTCTTCTCAGGAGGAATAAAGGGAATGATTGCGTTCATGGTCGTCGTTTTCCCACACGCGGTGCCGCCGCAGAGGAAAAAACTCCTCCCGTACTGGAGACACAACCACAGGTACGCCGCGATACTCGAATTCAACGTCCCCCATTTGATGAGCTGGGTAACGCTGATAGGTGTCTCGGTAAACCGCCGGATCGTCATACTCGGACCTTTGATGCTCACCGCGGAGCTGTAGATGATGTTCCCCCGGCTTCCATCAGGGAGCACACCGTCCACAATAGGCCTGCCTTCGCTCACGGGTGCTCCCATTTTTTCGCTGATCGCCCGAGTGAACAACGGTGCCTCTTTCTCGCCAACCACGACATTGGTTTTAATCATTCCAAAGATCTTATGAATCAAATGGATTTTCTCGTTCGCAACAAAATGGATGTCCTCAAGATACGGGTCACGCATGAACGCCTCAAGAGGACCACCACCAACCAGCGTTTTGATGATATCATACTGGATAATATTTTTCTGGAAGGATGTCACCCGTACTTTCTCCTGTCGCTGGTTCTTCTTTTTCGATTCATCGACGGCACGTTCATCGATCACTGCTATTTCATCTATGAGCTCCTTTAGAACCTCCCGGAGGTCCTCGTCGGAGATAACGCTCTTTTTCTCAGGTGCTTTCTTGACAATTAAACGAAGGATTTCGTTCCTTTTTACGAGAATGGCATCGTTCATTGTTGGTTCGATGACATGGTACTCGAGTTCATCCATATCCTGTGTTCGATAAATGTGAATGAACACGACACCTTTTGTCGGGTAAATGATGTTCGGGTAGGTCTCTTCAATGAGCTCTCTAGGAACCTTGCTGTAAAAGACGGGTTGACCTATTTTCGATTGAATCGACGTGAGATAATCCTTTAAATGCGGGTTGTCGTTGAGGAGCTGTTGTACCTCCTCTTGTTTCATCGTGTCCATGCTCACCCATCAACCATGTTACGCAACCTCGCGTCTTCTATCCCTCATGTTCCCCTCATTTGTCGACAAGTATTGCTTTTATATCGGTCGTTAAATCGTAATCGGCAACGCTTTTTCTCCCTCACGGTAGAACGTCCAGATAAATTGCACAACCTCGTAATAATCGAATATTTTCTCCTCAACCATTCGTTCCAGGATATGTTTCCGTTTATCGAACTCCTCGTAAATCTGCATGGGATCGAGCAGTCCAGCCATTTTCGCTATCCGGGACTCAAGGATATAGCTGTTCCGATTCGCCTTGAACGTATGCGTATCATCCACGGGGTTCCATTCGAACGCCTTCCTGGACATAATCCCGTCGACCTCCTTGTTGTACCCCTCGATTTCATCAACGGACAACACCCGGCGTATCCGTTTCCCCTTACGTTCGACCGCCATCTGAATCAACACAACGTCAAGGTTATCCATGAACGGTTTCGGAATGTTGATGGGATGACCAGTGAACCGCTGGATGACCTTGGTGACGCTCCCTGCATGAAAGGTCGTGATTACCGGATGACCGGTCTGCATCGCCTGGAACACGACACGCCCCTCGATACCTCGGGTCTCCCCCGGGATGATGTAATCAGGTCGGGAACGAAGGCCGGCTCGTAGCAAATCCTCAAGCTCGATATGACCTTCTTTCGGTCCTGTTGACTTCGTCAGTAACTGCTGCCAGACCGCATGGGGCACCTGCACCTCAGGGGTGTTCTCCACGGAGAAAATCTTCTTTTCAGGGGGGATGAACGGAATGATCGCGTTAGCGGTCGTGGTTTTCCCTGATGCGGTCTCACCACAGACAAACAGACTTCGCCCATACTGCAAACACAACCAGAGATAGGCGGCGACGCCCGCATCAAATGAGCGCCAGTTGATGAGCTGTGTGACGCTGATCGGTGTTTCACTGAATTTCCGGATCGTCATGGTCGGTCCTTTGAGGCTCACGTCTTTACTGTGAATGATGTTGACCCGGCTACCGTCGGGGAGCGTTCCATCAGCGATGGGCTGACCTTCGCTCACCGGGCTACCTATCTTTTCGCTGAATTCCTGCGAGAACGTATTCGCCCAGGCCTTATCGATGTGTATATTCGTTTTGATCATCTCAAAGACTTTGTGGATAAGATGTACGTTTTCTCCAGTGATGATATGGATGTCCTCGAGATAGGGGTCCCGCATAAACGGCTCAAGCGGCCCGCCGCCGATGATATTTTTTGTGATGTCGTACTCGATGTTGATTTTTTCCACGGGTGTGATGCTGATTTTACCCCGTTTCACTTTTTCCTCTGGGGCTGCCCGTTCATCCACAACCGTGATCTCATCTATGAGAACGCGGATGGCTTCTTTGATCTCATCGTCTGTTTTCACGGTGTTCCTGTACGGGGCACGCTCGTAGATTAAATCTAAAATCTGATCGCGCTTCGCCTTCTCTTGTTCGGTGAGGCTGGGTTCGATCGCGTGGTATTCCTTCCCCTCCATGTTTGGGGTCCGGTAAATATGGATGAACACTGACCCTTTCGTCGGATAAATCACGTTTGGGTATTTCTCCTCTTTCAAGTCTCGGGGTAATTTGCTGTAGAACACGGGCCGGGGCATCCTCCCCTGAATTTCGGTGAGGTATTTCTGGAGATGGGGATTCTCCTTGATGATTTTCTCCTCTTCTTTTTTTTCCATGGTGTCCATGTTGCCTCATCTCCTCCTCAAAATGCCACACCGCTTGATTCAATCGTGAGACCGACACCCGGCCTCACGGAGAATCGGGTGACCGGTTCGTACTTGAACCGTGCACCGTTGAATTTCTCAAGGTAAATGTTGTAGACGATACCGATACCAGGTGCTGACTCTCGCGATGTCCGAAAATGAATCGTGGTAATCATCCGGAAACTGTTGTGGATCTCCTCCGGCCACTCCGTTGGATTCGCAGTGATAAAAATGATTTTCCCTGAACCGGTGAGTCTGTTAAAGAAGCTGGTGAGTTCCGTGAGGTTGTCGATGTTTACACTTTCTTTAAGAAGCGTCGACAATGAGTCGATAAAGATCACCTCGGGATCAAACAGTTTCCTTCCCGTGATGAGCGCTTCAAGGAATGTTTTTCGTGGGAGCGTCTCAGCGAGGGTCACCTCTGTGGAGATGAAAAAGAATTTCCCTGCCATGAGGTATTTTCGGACATCATAGCCCACGGAAGCGGTTTGCCGTAAGAATCCTTTGATTGTGAATTGTGTCGACACGTAGGAGCACGTGCAATCATTTTTCAATAAAGCATAGCAAAAACGTTGACAAAAAATGCTTTTCCCTGTTCCCTCCTTTCCCTCGATAAAGATTAAGGAACCGTTCGGTATCACTTTACCAAACCTTTCTGCGAATCCGTCTTTTTCTCCTTTTCGTTCGAGGATAAGGGATTTCACTCCTTCCATAGGACATCAGTTTTGTTATCGGGTGAACATAAATTCGGTCTCGGTCGCCTGTGGTCCAACGACTCGTAACGTGTGGTCCCCACCTGTTATAGTCGTATTCACAAACATTATGGCGACTGCTTGTGCTGTCAGCGAGCTGTTACTGAAATAATAATGAGCTGGAGGGATGATTTCTCCATCGAGGAATATCTGGAACGTCTGATTCGTCGTCGTAAGTGTCTTCCCCCCGATATTTTTCACATAGAAGAGGTAGTAACTCCCTTGAAGGGGAATGCTGCTGGGGTCGTTAATGACGGAAAAATCAGTGTCAAGTTTTTCCTTCACGCGATTGCCGACGTTTGAAAGGCTTGTACTCACATTCAGTGTGATTGCAATGAACACTCCAGACACCATGCCCGCGGCGATGACCGCTGCGATAAAAAAGATGACATGCGTCCCTGTTAAGCTAAATCCCATGGTGTTCCCTCATTAAGGCGTATACATATAATAATCAGCGATTCCGTTATCGCTTATGATTTTGATGCGCGTCGCTCCTCCACTGGTGATGTTCGTGAGAGTGAAATACCCGATGTTCTGAGGGTAGATGTAGGCGCAGGAACAGGAGGCCGGATACGCTACACCATTCACGAGCACCGCGAATTTCTCTGTCTTCAAGGTCACGCTCCCCGTGTTTTGCACCGAGATGTTATAATTGTAGTTCCCACCGTTGGCGGATCGGGACACGGTGGTGATGTTGATATGCGTTTGAAGCTGATCATTGATGCGATTTTTCAGTTCGCCGTACGATGTGTTGATTCCATCAAGCGTCGGTAGTAGCGCACCTGTGATGATTTCAACAGCCATGAAAAGAGTGACTGCTAGAATCGCAGCTGAAGCAATCAGCGAGAACCCCATCGCTTTTCCCTCCTATGTCATTCTATGGATGTGCATCCATGAAATCGAGTATTGGAGTATGTAATATGGTGTGAAGATATTAAAGTTTGTTCCCCACGTTGGTTATTTAACTTGGTAGCCTTCGAGGCTCTTCGCCATTTTCTCCATATCCCGTTGGATTTTGTCGATGAAGCGTTCATCGAGTTGTACTCCTTTGAGTTTCTGGATGAACAACAGTGATTGGAGATGATCGCGAGTAGGTAATTGAGCAGTGCGTGGTGTGGTCGGTGAAGGATCTTCGACAAGTCCTTTCGAGTAATCGATTAAATCTAAGCGCACGGTATCTGAGATCCAGCCGATATCCACATAGTAGCCAAGAACATCAGGGAGGTTATTTTTCCCTGTTTTATCGACAAGGTATTGAAGCCATTTCATGATAACAACGATACTTTCAGGATCATTTGGTGTTTGTACTAATGGCTGGAGAGTGTCTTCGAGAATTACTGGGGGTTCTGTCCGAATGTCTCTGGTTCTTATTAGTCTTTGAGATCCAGCGTTCACACCTTGGAGGTTGCTTTCTTCGACAATGGTAATGCGTTTGTCAAGGTTCTCCATCTCCTCCATGAGTCTTTTCATGTCCGTATGTTGCAACGCCTGATCGTTTAGTTGTTGTTCTCGTTGTGAGATAACCGCTGTGCCCCTGTTCTGTTGGTTTCCAAGGCGATTTATTGGCGTATAGCTGTGAAGTGCATCCTGGATTTTTTGGACTAAGTGATAGAGCTGGTCTTTGGTGATTTTTATCCCGCGTTCATTTACTTTTTCACCAATTTTTTGTGCAATTCTTGGTGGTAGTTGGTTCCGTTGAACGATTACTTTTAACTCTTCCTGTATCGTGATGTTATCAAGAGGCAATGTCCCATCGGTTGTGTTTTCATCTGCTCTACTCATGCACCTGCTCCTATATTGAAACACATTTCATTTATTTTAAACTTAGGAAAAATTCATTGATCATCGAATCGATATTCTGCTCCAGGAAGAGATTTTCGAGGGATCTGCCTAAAATATCATCGAGGTCTTTCTCTGAGAGGGTTGTTTCGAAAGAGTGAAGGATGCTTGGTTCGATAGGAGGTGCTGGTTTTTCGATCGGGGGAGCAATCGGAATGGTGGTCTTTTCGGACACGGTCGCGGTCGAAGTCGTTTCGGGTTCTGGTAGTTTTACTGCTGTGGTGGGTACTTCATTTCTCTTTGGTGCATCAACAGTGCCAGGTCCTTTTTCCAATGATAATTCGATGTCTCCCATTTTCCCTTTGATGGTATCGAGTTCCTTGGTGATATTTTCTAGGGCATCTAGTCGTTTTTTCGTGACCTTTGAGAGACCGACGAAAGGATTCATTTGCTCTGAGACAATTTCGTAGAGGCTAACTAAATCATCAAGGTCTTTGGAAAGGCTTTCCACTTTTTCTGATAAAGTGGTGATATCCTCTTGATTTTTTTTGATTTGAAAATCAAAGTCTTTGAGGTTCTGCAGGATTGTTCGCCGTTGTTCGAGCTCTTCTCGCGCCTGATCTGCTGACGCTCCTGGAGCTTTCTCGCCGATGATCTTATTTACATCTGGTACTTTCCCTGGTTTTGCTTCGTCTTCCTTCCCCGTGTCCGATGTTTTTTTCTTTAAATCTAGGTCGGATTTGTTTGGATTCGAGGTGTTATCCGGTGAAGCGAATTTGATGATTTTGCGGTCCGGCTCAGGTTTTTTTGCAGGCACTTCAATCGTTTTATCCGGTGTGATCTTCTCAAGTGATTTTTGTTGAGAGGAGTTGGTAGAAGTGTCCATAGAAGGACCTGGTTCATCTTTTCCCAATTTTAGTTTTATCGCTACCCCTCCGTGTGTTTTTTCTTGTGTCGAATCCCAAGGGATATCAACAGGATTCTAATATTTATACTTTTATGTACAGATTATTCGTTAGTGCTGATCGATGACAATCTGATGAGTATTTCGCCTCGGGTCTTGTCTTTTTTCCCCCCTTTTTTTAGAAACAAAATGTTTTAAAAGAATAAGCAGATAGTGATATAGGAATCATTTACTATAAAATGATTAAGCGCGTGATATTGAGGAGATGGCGATTATCACTGGTGAAGAAGAGGTCATTCGGCGAACCGATCATCACGAGTTACTTGTAGGGATAACTCTTGAGGAGGAGATTGTTCAATTTAGTCTTGAGTGCGAGCGAATCACCGCGTATCCACGAGAGGAGGTCCTGCATAAAAAATTCAGTGAGGTTCTCCTCCCTATTGAATATCTTTCTCAATGGAGAGATCTTCTAGAAACCATTCGGAAAACCAAGCAGATCGATGAATTTTCCCTGCCTCTCAAGACAAAGCAAAATGCTCTCATTCAAGTGACATGGAACGGGTTTATCATTAAAGATGAACAAGGAATCAATGACAATATTTGCCTCCTGGGAACAACATATCAGACTCATTCTGATATTCAAGAAACCAACACACAAAGGTCGCATGCGCTAATGACAACACCTCCAAGCGATTATGGGGCAATCAACGAAGACCAGCAATGCAGCCCTTCGGTCTCCCCGATATCAACGCAGGGGTTACAAGAAAAGACCACGGAACAAAGTATTATCGGTGAAAAATCGTATGACGACGCAACCATGAAATTTAAGATTTCCTCCTTACAATCGATAGAAACCATTGTCGGTGTCACTTCCAAGAAGATAGATGACCTGTCTCAGATGATCGAAGACCTCTCTGAAAAATACGAGATGATTAGCGAGCGACTCGGAACTCTCGAAAGAAAAAACGAGGTGTCAGGAAAAAATAAGGATCATCCGGTCGAGCATTTGGAGCCAATCGATAAGGGATTCCGGAAGGTCACAAAGAAAAAGGGAAAAACGTCTCTTCCTCTCCGTTTCGACCAGAGCGGGTCGTCAGTGGCAGAAAAGCAACCGGGTTTTTTCTCAGACCCCTTGGGGTACACGCGACAACGCAAAGATCTTGAGAGGAAACTTCAAGAGTGCGAGCATCGGCAAGAAGAGCTTGAGTCATTCGAAGCACACCTCCTTCAGGAGAAGAAAATCTTTGATTCACGGATTGAAGAATTTCGTCGATGGCGTGATAAATTAGAACAGCTAGAATCGGAGATTGAAAAACGACGACAAGAGCTTTTGGATCAGGACGTCGCTTTGGGAAATCGTGCTTTACCGATATTCCCTCCAGATATAACGGATGAGTCAAAGGACATTGATGTTGTGACACCAGAGGCACCTGTTCAGCAGATCCTTGATGGTATCACTCAATCTGCAGTGATTGTTCAACGAGGGATTCTGAAGCAAATTAATACCAGTTTCGCAGAGATGATAGGGTACCAGGTGAATGAGATCGTCGAGAAGAATTTCTTCGATTTCATTGCCGACGATGGTCTCGAGGGGGTAGAGCAGTACTATCTGAATCGCCTGAAAGGCGAAAGCACGAGTTCCTATACAACGGTTTTCTCGACGAAACAAAATGAAAAAGTGATGGTCCAAGTATCGGTGAAGCCGACGATCTATAACGGTGAAAAAGCTGAGATCGCTATTATGACCGTGCTCGAGTCGCAGAAACACGGATGATACAAGTGTGTAGGGAAAAAATATGATGAAGAAAGCCTGGATGCTTTCTTCACAGCGTTTTTTGTTTCCTTAGAGTTCGACAACTCTGTATTTGAACGCATCAGGGGCGTTCACGAGGAAGATGCCCTCGACACCGACCTCTGGCACGAGTTTTGATTCGAGGCTTTCCCCAGCTTTTAACCCCTGGGTTACGGGAAGGGCAGCGGTGAGGTTCACGATGATTATTACTTGATCTGCAGTGCTTAATCCATTCGTTTTCATGATTGACTCGTCCGGATCATGTATGGCGATGACTCCATAGTTAGTGGCGTTAAGCATTGAGAGGTTAAGGGCGTGGAAGACGCCACCAATCCCCACCGTATTTGTTTTACAGTGAGTATTCAAGGAGAGTACTGAGTAGTTGTCTAACTGGAGATAAAGGAGTGTTTTGTTGAGATCAATATCATAGGATCCTGCGCGGGTTGCGACTGCGATTGCGAGGTATTGGATCTTTGTCTTGTTTGTATCGGTATATCCTGAAACTTCTATCACACGTAAGCCGCTTGAGACATCGCGGATGGTTTGTTTTCCGACCGCGTAGGCTCGCTGTTGTAGTGATTCTGCGGTTTGGATGATGACGCTTGCAGCGACAGCAGCGACAAGTACCATGGCGATGAACACAATTAAGGTACCG
>DATKKD010000123.1:0-15160 GCA_035543435.1 Thermoplasmatota archaeon | reverse complement strand
ACCGATGTGCGATGGGCTCCATCCTGGGATTATTTCACCCATGTGTTCCTTCCCTTGATTCATAAATTAGGGGTACGCGTAGAGACGCAGCTGCACGCGCGTGGTTATTATCCTGCCGGTGGCGGTGACGCCACGATGACGATTCATCCGTTCGAGAAGCTGCATCCGTTCCAGGTGGTCGACCCTCAGTCTTTTACCGAAATGCACGGTATCATCAACATCGCGAACCTCCCTGAACACATCAGCATCCGGATGAAGCATGCGGCGGTGAAGACCGCGCTCAAGCACAACCTTCAAGCGTTCGTAAAAGTCGAACAGTCTCCCTCGGCATCCTCAGGTACAGGGATCGTCGTGTGGTCTGAAACCGAAGAGACAGTCCTCGGTGCGAATGTCCTTGGAGAGAAAGGAGTATCCGCTGAGCAGATCGGTGAGGATGCGGCAGCACAACTCGCCCAGGAGATCCTCAGTGGTGCGACCGTTGACCGGTACGCGATCGACCAGATGCTCCCGTATCTCGTGGTCGCACCGAGAGGCTCTGCTTGCCTGGTGCGGGAACTCAGCAACCATACCAACACCCACATGTGGCTTCTGAAACAATTCTTTCCGGTCACGTTTGAGGTCACCCAACAGCAGCACAGTACACGCATCGCCGTACGATAACATCATAACGTTTAATATCCTCGACGTGTTTCTATGGTGAACGAGAGTCGTGGTGGGATTGCACGCTACGTGATGGGGTATGCCTGAGTATAAAGGGACGCTGCTAGAGGAGACGCCGAGGTCGTCCTCCTCTGAAGATCGATACAAGACCTTGTTCGAGCGGATCAACGCGGCAGCGTTTCTCACTACCTTCGAAGGACAGGTCCTTGAGGCGAACCAGCGATCATACGAATTCCTCGGGTATGAGGGCAGCATGCTGCTGAGGCTTTCTTTACAGGACATCCTTTCGGAGGAGACAGACTGGGCGTCGTGCAAGGACGAGCTCGCCGCGCACGGGTGCATGACGTTTGAAAGCGAAAGTGTAGGCAAGGACGGCACCAGGATTCCTGTGGAGGTGAGCATCTCGATCTTCCGCATGGACGGGAAACTCGTGATGTTTGTGCTGCTGTGGGACATCACCGAGCGGAAGAACCAGGAGAAACGCCTCAGGGAGAGCGAGAAGAAGTACCATGGTCTCTTCGAGTACACGACCGACGGGATCATCGTGCTGGACGCCCATGGGGACATCCTTGACGTGAACACGCGCATGTGCGAGATGCTCGACCGTACGAAATCGGATCTCCTTTCCAAAAACCTGTTCAGCATGGATGTGCTTACCGCGAAATCCCTTCCGGCGGTCATCCAGCAGTTCGAGCAGTTGCTCTCGGAGAAGAACGCGACGAGTTATGTTACCGAGATCAAGAACAAACAAGGACGGGTGCTGGACGCTGAGATCAGCTCGTTTTTCCTTGTGAAGAAACAGAACGAGGTTGATAATTTCGTGCTCATCATCCGTGATATCACTGCGCGTAACGAGGCGGAGAAAAAACGGGTTCTGGAACACGAGCTGCTTACCACCCTGCTGGAGAACATCCCTGATCCGGTGTACTTCAAGGATGAGCAGAACCGGTTCCTCTTGATCAACAAGGCGCAGGCCGTGCAATGGAATCTCCCAGCCGTTGACCTGATCGGCAAGGTCGACGGACAGGACGTGCCGTGTGAACAGGCACAGAAACGGGCGCAGGAGGATTCCCTGGTGCTGCGCTCTGGGCTTGCGGTGGCAAATCGGCTTGAATGCGTCGTCACGGAGGAGGGGCTGGAGCGTTGGGCGCTGGTGACCAAGCTTCCGCGGTATAATGTTGAGGGAGAAATCGTCGGGGTTCTCGGTATCTCCCGGGATATGACTGAGTGGAAGGACCTTGAGGCGGAGTCGGAGAGACACCAGGAGCTCCTACGATCGCTGCTGGATGCGCTTCCTGTCGCGGTGGCGTTTAAGGACATCGAGCATCGATTTATCCTTGTCAATAAACAAATGGCGGCTCGGTTAGGTACCGTCCCTGATGCGATGGTGGAGAGGACCGAGTTTGAGTATCTCCCCCGCGAACAGGCGCAGAAATCCCTGGAGAACGATACGAAGGTTCTATCGACCGGGACGTCCATGATTGATACCCTCGAGCAAGTCACGGACCCATGCGGTGCTTTCCAGTGGGTCGTCGTGACCCGGGTGCCGCGGTTCAACCGCGATGGGGTTGTCATCGGATTGCTCACGATCTGGCGGGAGGCTACAGAGCTGAAGGGCCAGAAGGACGCAACCTTCTAAGAGAAGTCATGACGTGTGTCACCGTGTTGTTCGTGTGCCGTGGCAGCTGCATATGTAGTTACCAACAATGTTAATGAAGCCTGAGGACGATAACGGTCCGCTGGACGAATGAGGAACAGGAAGGGACACTCATTGTTTTTTTCTGTTTACTTCTTCATATTTTATCCCCCTCTACCCTTCCTGTCCTTTTATATATAATCGTGCCTTGTATTGATGTTTTTTCCGATCTTTCCTCTTATGAAAAAATTTATATTCTAATAATATAATATTAATACGAGGTTTGTCGATCGGGGTGCAAGCCCTATTTTCCCCATCTCCTCTCCACCTCTATCCTGCACCCCATCAAAACCTTTTACCAGAAGGGATTATCGCCTCACCGAGCGGAACCTTTATATTTGGCCTCCACTCTCCATAGAATTAAGGAGTGAATTGGAGTGATTTAAGTATGATGTCATCGGCTCGTGTTCTGATGTGCGGCATGTTGTTCTTGATGCCGTTTGCAACGTCCGTGTACGTTGTCCTGCCTCATCAAAACCTCCAAGCGGGACCAGCACAGGTATGGATCGGCGATAGGTTCTTCTTGTGGGAGGCACCCGCGACCCCAGCACGAACAGGCGGGTACCTCGTTCTCCTCTTGCTTCATGGTCGGTTCCAGCAGGCGCAGACCTGGTTCCCCACATCGAACAGCTCCCCTTCGCAGGCTGATTTTACTACAAAGGCTCTCCGAGATGGTTTTTTCATCGTCGCACCGGATGCACGAACGAACAAGACCACGCGTTCATTACGAGATTGGGGTTACACGGAGAAAACGCTCAATGACTCGGTGGACCTGCTTTTCATCCAGGATATCCTCAGCTGGCTTGAGACAACGCCGCCGGTTGCGGTGAACATGTCACGGCTGTGTTGTCTCGGGTTCGGGAGCGGCGGGACCATGGCGAGCCGCATCGGCCATTGGTTCACCTCCAGAGTGAAGGCGCTCGGAGTCTGCTCCGGGGCAAACGCTGACGCGGTCACCTTACATGGCCTATTCAAGTACCCGGTGTACAATGTGACCGGTCCGCAGAGCTTTGAGCCGGGGTTCCCTCCGACCCTTGTGGTTGTGGGTGATCTTGATCAGCGGGTGCCGCCAGCAGCAGGCGTTCACTTCTCAGCGGAGCTTCTGCGTGCTGGGATCAATAGCACGCTGCTGCAGACCGCCTCTGGACTGCATCATTGGCAAACGGTCTATGACAACGCGACGTTGAACTGGTTCCTCTCTGAGTACCGGATGCCTTCTCAGCCTCGTCAGCCGGTCACAGGCCCTGGGGGCTCCAACTATTCGTTTGGGGCAGTCCGCAAGACCCAGTATGGGAAGGGGGCGCATGAGTTCTGGATCTTTGAACCAACGGACCCGACTCCCCAGTCAGCCCCGCTCATCGTGTTTAACCATGGGTGGGCCGCGTTTCTACCGATCTACTACGAGGCGTGGGTGGACCATCTGGTGCGGCAGGGCAACATCGTGGTGTATCCCCGGTATCAGGCCGGTCTTGTCGTTGGTCTACGGTACGCTACGCAGTACGCGATCGACGCGGTGAAGCAGGCGATCACTCTTTTGCAGAACGGTAGCCATGTGCGTCCCGAGCTTGACAAGTTCGCGATCGTCGGTCATTCCCTCGGCGGCGGTATCACCGCGGAGATGGCGGCGCTCGCGAACGCCTCGGGTCTGCCGGTCCCACGAGCGATTATGCCGGTGCAACCGTTCTTACGACCGTTGACCATGCTCAGCAACTTTAGCGGAATCCCTTCGTCGACGATGATGCTCGTGGTTATCGGTGAGAACGACACGGTCGCGGGCAGTGCGTCAGCGAAGTTGATCTTCAAGACCTCCACACAGGTTCCACTCTCCCAGAAGAATTTTGTGACCCAGCGGTCTGATTTCCATGGATCCCCAAGACTGCTCGCTGACCATGGCGCGCCCACCTGCATCCCGAATAGCTCGTGGACCGACGCCATGGATTACTTCTCTACCTGGAAGTTGTTCGACGCGCTCACCGAGTACGCGTTCTACGGCATCAACAGGGAGTATTGCCTGGGGAACACCACACAGCAGCGGTTCATGGGCCTCTGGAGCGACGGGGTGCCGGTCAATGAGATGCTCGTGACTGATAACCCCTAACATTCCTGTGCATATCCTGGTGATTTTTTCGCTTTGTCAAATTTACGGGGTACGTTTAAATAGAATAACTGGTAACAAGTATCATGCTATTGAATATCAATGGCAGGAGTTGGTGAGAGGTGACAACACCGAGGAAACACAACACGAAAAAACCGAAAACACACGACAAGACCATGTATGAAGAAGCAACAACCGTGCATGACGACCTTTTCGAGCGGTGCGTGAAGAAAGGCCTCATCGAGAAGACCCCGTACGGCTACTACTTCACTCCCGAGTTCTTCGAAACCCTCGAGATCTACGACGATGAGTAACCGTGGACTCCCCACGGTTTACCCCGTTCCTCTTTTTTTTCTGAAAAAAATGGTCAGCGTCTCTTGCGTTTTTTCAGGTTCTCCCTTGTGTACGCAAGCAAGCCGCCTGCATCACGGATCGCAAGAATCTCTGCTGGTAATTTCGGAAAAGAAAATGTCTTCGAACCGACCCTGATCGTCCCACCCGTCACGTCAAGGGATACCGTGTCCCCCTCATGATAGGCGTTCACCGCCTCAGGGCACTCGATGAGAAGCAGCCCCTGGTTGATCGCGGACCGGTAGAAGATCCGTGCAAAGCTTCCCGCGACCACCGCGGCGATGCCGACCGCCTTCAGCCCGATGACCGGCTGCTCCCGGGAGCTCCCGCACCCGAAGTTCTTACCGGCAAAGATCAGGTCTCCTTCTTTCACGTTTTTCGCGAACGATGCATCCAGGTCTTCCAATAGATGCGGCTTGATCTCTTCCGCCGTGCTGCACGTGTAGGTGTACTTCCCGGGGAAGAGCATGTCCGTGTTGATGTTATCGCCGTAGCGCCAGACCTTCATCGTCTCATCTCCTTGCGGGGATCGGTGATCCTCCCGTGAATCGCGGATGCCGCCACCGTCGCAGGGCTCGCGAGGTAGATTTCCGCATCGGCGCATCCCATGCGTCCCTTGAAGTTCCGGTTGGAGGTGCTGATGCAGCGTTCTCCCGGGGCGAGCACTCCTTGATGCGCCCCGAGGCATGGGCCGCACCCCGGCGGAAGGACAGTCCCCCCAGCTTTCACCAGCGTCTCCATGACTCCTTCCTTCACCGCGTCAAGGTACACCTGCCGCGATGCGGGGAGCACAAGGAGCCGAACCCTTGGATCGATGTGCTTACCCTTGAGGATCTTTGCCGCAATCTGGAAATCAGATAATCGCCCGTTGGTGCACGTCCCCAGGAGGCACTGTTGGACCTCGATGCCAGCGACCTCGGTGACCGGTTTGACATTGTCGACGCCGTGCGGCGCTGCAACGACCGGTGGTATCTCACGGAGTTTGTACACGAGCTCACGATCGTAGGCAGCATCCTCATCAGGATACATCGGTGTGTATCGGGCTTTTGGGATACCGATGGAGGAAAGGTACCTGATCGTGACCGCATCGACCGGGAAGAACGCGTTTTTCGCGCCCATCTCCACGCCCATGTTCGCGACCGTGAACCGGTCGTCCACCGAGAACTGCTTTAGATCACCGTGGAACTCAACGGAGCAGTAGTCAGCACCGGAAGCAGACACGTCCCCGATGATGTACAGGATCACGTCCTTCGCGGTGACGCCTTTTTGAAGCGACCCGGAGAGCGTCATCTTGATGCTTTGCGGGACTTTGAGCCAGGTCTCGCCGGTGAGCAGGAGTGCAGCCGCCTCGGTCCGGTCGATGCCGGTGGAGAATGCGCCGACGGCTCCGTAGGAGCACGTGTGGGAGTCGCTCCCCAGCAGCACCATGCCTGGTAATGCAAGCCCCTGCTCCACGACGATCTGATGGCACACGCCATAGCCGACATCGTAGAAGTGCTTGATTTTGTATGCCTTTACAAACTCCCGAATCTGCTTGTGCTGAGTAGCGTTTTTCTCGGCGGCCGCGGGAATCACATGATCGAGCACAATGATAGGAAGGTCTCGCTTCGCGACGCCGCATTCTTTTAGCTCGGCAGTGATCTTTGAGATAATTGGCGCCGTGTTATCATGCATGAGTAGATGATCAGGTTTCACAGTCACGATTTGTCCAGGCACCACCGTCTTCTCATGCCCGTATTTCGCAAGGATCTTCTCAGCGAACGTCTTCCCCATCTGTCTCACCCTCCAAGGAGTCCTCCTCGGAGATAGATGTCTTTCTGCACTGGTGAAAACGGTTTCGCTTGAAATGTTTTTCCCTGTGTCATATCCTTAATCAAACCTGTCGTAAGGTCAACGACCAGCACGTCGTTCGAACGTACCTTCTTCGTGACGTCATCCATGACCAGGATCGGCATCGCGCTGTTGATCGCGTTGCGCTCGTAAATCGCGCCGAACGACTCAGCGATGATGACGCTGATGCCCAGCGCCTTGAAACAGTCGACCGCCTGCTGTCTGCTGCTGCCACACCCGAAGTTCTTGCCGACCACCACGATATCGCCGTGTTTCGCCTCGTGCGCGAACCGCTCATACCCTTTGAGGTTTCCGAAAGTGTACTGCGCCATCTCCGCAGGGTTGGTGACGGTGAGGTACCGGTTATGGTAGATCATATCGGTGTCGATGTTGTCCTTCTGGATCACCCATGCTCGGCCTTCAACCGTCAATGGTGGTGTCGCATGGACTGTAGCGGGTGTTGATCGAGCGATTGGTTTTACGATGGGCACGGGTGCTGGTTTTTTCGGGATCGCATCCACGGTGGTGATGTACCCAGCGATGAGGGATGCAGCGACCGTCGCTGGTGACGCGAGGTACATCTCGCCTTTCCCTTGTTTCCCCGCGAAGTTCCGGTTCCCTGTTGAGACCGTGATTTCCCCTTTGCCCGTCTGTCCTATTTGACCAGCCGCGCACCCTGCGCAGCCAGCGGAGCCGACGAGGGCGCCGGCGTCCTTGAAGATCGTTACGAGCCCCTCCTTGAGGCATTGGTTCCATATCGAGTCGGTCGCGGGGACGACCTTAAGGATCCTTCCCGGGGCGATCGTCTTACCTTTGAGGATCGCTGCTGCCGCGCGCATATCCTCCAGCCGTCCATTCGTACACGAGCCGATGAACCCGGAGTCCACCGGCGTTCCTGCGACGTCCTTCACCGGCACGACATCCTCAGGATGCCCCGGCCGGGCGATGAGCGCTTCAAGCCCGGTGAGAGTGATCGTGATGGTCTTCTCGTACGAGGCATCAGCATCCGCCTGCAGAGGCTGTATCTTCACACCGAAATTCTTCTTGTAAAACTCCTGGGTGACCCGGTCGATGGGGAAGAAGAGGATGATGGCGCCCATCTCCGTCGCCATGGAGGCGATCGTGATCCTGCCGTCCACGGACAAGTCATCGACATATGTGCCATGCAGCTCAGCGGCATACCCTAACAGCCCGTTCGCCCCGAGCTCCTTGAGCATCTTGAGGACCACATCCTTGGGAGTCGCTGCCTTCGGCGGCATTCCCGTGAACATGATCTTTATTGTGGGTGGTACCTTGAACCAGACTTTCCCGAACGCGAACGCCTGCGCGACATCGATGTCACCCATCCCCTGCCCGAACACACCCAGGGCGCCAAGGATGTTCGCATGCGAGTCTGTGGACACGAACGTGTCCCCTGGTTTTACCAGCCCCTGCTCGAACGCAAGATGCGTCCCAATCCCTGCGTTGATGTCGAAGACCTTGATGCCGTGTGCCCGTGCGTACGACCGGCAGAGCTGCTGGTTCTCCGCGTACTTCTGGTCGCAGCCACCTGGGTTGCAGTCGAACGTGAAAAACGTCCTTTTTGGATCATCAACCTCAAGATGATGCTCCTCAAGATGCTTGATCACGTTTGCTCCGCCGAAATCACGGGCGACTCGAACGTCGATTCCGACATCGATGATGGAATCAACGACTGCGCTCCCTTTACCATGTGCTTCAAAGATTTTCTGGATGACGGTTCTCCCCATGGGACACAACGCTCCTGACGCTCCGACGACACGTCTAAATCCTGATAGTACCGCACATCATCTCACGGTATGAAAATGTTATGGTTTGCTTCGTACAAAAGGAGAAAAAAGATGCCATCGTGTCCACAAACTATTTATACACAGCAAATCAACAGCTTCGATACCATCTTTGAAGGGGATAAGACTATGGCGAAAAAACTCCTAGGTGTTGTTGGATGCATGCTGCTGCTCGGCATTCTTATGCCGATGACAAGCGCGACGGTGGGGGCTGTCTCATTTGAGAAGAACCCCTCAGGACCTTCACCGCTGTCAGGGTTCACGGGAAGGGCGCTCTTCATCGGGAAGCACACTGTACTTTCTCACCTCAAGCTGTTCAGCAAGAACGTGGTGGGATGGGTCATCGCGAACGGTCATATCCACCGGTACCGTGGTTCCCTGCCCTTGGACCAGAAGAACTACCATGGGTTCAATGGTAAGGAGTATGTGATCGTGGTGTTCAAGGTCAACCCATTCCAGTGAAATTTGGGAAGATTGACCATTTTTTTCCTTCAGACAATGGGTTTTGAACACCTTTGTCTTTTGTTCAAGAGAAGTTTTATATAGCCTAAGTGACATGTGAAGACAGTTAAAGCCACATGCTACCACAGGGCAGGGGCTGATTGTTAGGGAGGTCCGATGAAAATCAGTGAGAGAGAACTCGCTGAAATGATGCGAAAAACAGGTTGTCCAGAGCGGGGGAACTGTTTTTCAGACGACCTTGACCTCGCCCACCTACGATCCCTGGGGAACGGGGTCGCGATCGAATGCATGCGCAAGGACTCCTTTTGCACGTTTTCGTTTATGTTCGGGGAGACCCTGTACTGCAACTGCATCCTGATTCGTCAGCTCTACGAGTCACAAACGCTCAAGGAAAAAAGCGATAAGTAGGCTGGTAAGAACGCACGATGCCTGCTGTTTTCCGTGTTGCCTTCCCTATCCTTATAGGAAATGATTTATAATTGGACCTTTATTATATTCGCTTAAAGAGAATCTGGGGAACGCGGAGTGAAAAGAATCATAAAGAGCATGGCGCGAGTGCTCCAAGCAATGTTGCTTCTCGCCGGTACCCTCGCGAACACACCGATGGTTCAAGCAGGGGTCAAAGTCCATGAGCCGGGATGCTGCGAGGGATACACCCTGATCAACAGCGCGTTCGTCACGCTGATTGACATGAATGGGACCGTGATCCATCACTGGAACACGTTTTTCCCGCAGCCAGCGAAACTCTTTCCCGGTGGATTCCTTTTCACAGGAGCGAGCTATCAATTCTGCGGGCTTGCCTGCGGCGACGCGACAAGACTTGAGGAGCTCGCCTGGAACGGATCTATCCTCTGGAGTTACAGCGCACGGGAGGACGGGCGGGCCCGGCAGCATCATGATTTCGAGCGTGAGGGAAACCCGGTGGGGTACTACGCGCCAGGTCAGGAGGTGGTACCTAATGGGACGATCCTCATCCTCTCACATCACACTATTCTTAACACCAGCATCAGCAAACGGGAGCTCACGGACGAGGTCATCTATGAGATTTACTGGAACGGGACGCCCACGGGGTTCGAATGGCACGCCTCCGAGCATTTCAACCAGATGGGGTTCGACAACAGAAGCAAGCATGGCATCTACAACAATCCTGGTATCCTTGGCGATGGAGACTACCTGCACATGAACAGCCTCTCGACGCTCGGCGAGAACAAATGGTACACCACGGACCCGGGGAACTACTCCTGTTTCAACCCGGAAAATATTATCGTGAGCTCCCGAAACGGGGACTTTCTCGCGATCATCAGCAAGCAGACCGGGGACATCGTCTGGCGGGTCGGCCCTGATTACTCGAAGAACACCGAGGCTGGTAAAAAATTGGGGCAGATCATCGGCCTGCATCACGCCCACATGATCCCGCAAGGCCTGCCTGGCGCCGGGGATATCCTCGTGTTCGACAACGGGGGCGTCGCGGGGTACGGGTTTTTCGGGATGCCGAACGAGCTACGACTCTGGTCCCGGGTGATCGAGTTCAACCCGGTGACGCTCGACATCGTCTGGCAGTACACCTACCCGACCGGGAACTGGTGGCTCCCGCGCAGCGGCGCCGGACACAAGTTCTTCAGCTACTACATCAGCTCCGCGCAGCGCCTCCCCAACGGCAACACGCTGATTTCAGAAGGCTCGAACGGCCGGGTGTTCGAGGTCACGAACACCTCAAAAATCGTCTGGGACTACGAGCAACCCACAAGGCTGCTGCAGGTCTACCGGGCGTACCGCATCCCACCGGAATGGGTCCCAGGGAACCCCTCCGGGTACGCGCTCTGGGGAGGCGAAGACGGTCCCTAGGGGATTGGACTTTTTTATTTTTCTCGTTCGACGACGATGGTGCAGTTGGTCGCGATCGCACCGATCACTCCGAGTGCCGCGAGCCACGGAGCAAGGATTGTTCCGACGACGCCGACCGTCACCGGGATGTCCATGAGTGCTTTTCCCTTGTCGTCTTTGATGACGATTCGCCTGATGTTCCCTTCATGGATGAGTCTCTTTACCGTCTTCACAAGGTCGTCCGCTGAGACCTTGAACTCCTCCGTTCGAACCTCCTTTACCGAGGCACCGCAGTGAGAACAGTAGTTTGCATCCTTCGCTAGCTGCGTGCCGCATTTGTGACATTGTTCCATTAAGCTTCCTCCATTTTCATCGACCCGCTATCGTTCTGAGCCTTAAAAAAGAAGCCTGTCGATCATCGTGATCGGTGTACGGCCTGGTACAGAACCTCTCCAGTCCTCTGCGCAGGCAGGTATGATTGTTGAAGGTATAAGGAATGGCTTTTACTGCAGAAGGCAGTGCAATGTAAGAAGGCGATTTCCAAAAATTAAAGAGGAAATGGACGTTATCACCTTTAGGAAACGGAGAAGTGCAGTATGCCAAAAAATAGGAAAGAAAGCTTTGCAGAGGACGAAATCAAGGTACTAACAATCTTGGAGCAACAAGGGAAAAATAGCATCAACGAAATTATGAAAAGGACCGGTTTTTCCCGCCAGAAGGTCGGGAGCATTATCAAACATTTAGAGAACAAAAAAATAATTTGGGGGTACACTACTATTACGGATGGCACCCTAAAAAATCAGAAACATTTCATCGTGCTTCTACGAAGAATACATGGTGTACGACTCAGTGACGAGTTCCGAAAAGAAATGGCGTTCGATAGGCTTGATAACTACCCAAAAGGTCTTGTCGAAATCGAAAATATTTACTACACCCATGGAAGTTATGACATGATCATCAGTTTTTATGCCCCTACCCTTATTTCTGCAAAGAATTTTCTTGATCATACCATTCAGCGATACCAGAAATACGTGAAAGAATATACGCTCCTTGAAACGATGTTTCCAATCCGTATTCAAAGAATGAAGAACCCCAATATCGAAGATCTCGTAAATTATATTTAGTCATGTGATCCAATGTGTATGGCAAAACATCAATATTTTATGGTTTAACAATAGTATGCAACTGCTAATTTGACAATTTAACTTGTTATTGAATTGTTCTTTAATGAATTTTGAGAGATGTTCTAATATATGGAATGAATTGTATTGACTAGAATAAAGCATCGACATGGGGTGCATGTATGACGCCGTCTAAGACTTATGAGACCTGTTGGGAATTTATGAACTGTTCAAAGGATGTGAGGGAGCAATGTCCTGTGTACAAATCGTCTGCCAAGGAACCATGCTGGGTCGTAAATCAAACAAGTAAGAGCCATGGTATCAGAACATTAGGGACCTGTACACATTGTCCCTGGTTTTTAAAAAATAAACCTGATTTTAGTCGTTAGAAATATCACAAAACGAGCAAAACACTATTTTAAATAGTCCATAATCATTTGTCACAACGGGCAGGCTATATCATGGCAAGGGGATTCAACACAGATGTAAAAGGGGATCCTTTCGATCAATCCACGATCAATAAAGTGTGGGAAAAAGGAAAAATTGTGGATGAAAATTTAAAAGATATTGCACGAATAGATACGTGTGATTCTCCTATTTCTAAAATAGATTATGGCGCCACTTCAAAATTTGGTTGGGAGATAGATCACATAAAACCAGTATCAAAAGGAGGCACTGACGATATTGATAATTTACAGCCTCTTCACTGGGAAAACAATCGCAAAAAAGGAAACTATGTAGCTTGGAAGTGCTAATTCTGTTTTACCACCACAAATGTGACACCACAGTTTTACACAGAACCTGAGACGGGGTTCTGTGTAATAGAGCGTTGAGAAATCTTCGTTGGGAATCAGAGTTGGTTAAGTTATTTTTTGAATTTCTTATTTAGTTTTTTCTTTGAATAAGGTTTGAGCTATGACAATAAACAAAAATGATGAAAATAATAATGAAATATCAAGAAATACCCAAAAACTAAGTCCAATCTCCAAAGAAGAGTACTTGGAAACTAATTCGGCAGCTAAAGTACCACCGGTGATTGCTAAAATAAAAGCGGTAGCAAGTAAAACGAGTCTGGGAATACGATTTGATTCGTAGAGAAAAGATTTGTTCATTGATGTTTAATCAGGAAGCAGGGATAACCATCGACGGAAGAGACAAATGGCTTTTCCTTATGAAGACATCGCTTTCATACTTTGCTGTTTGTAAGCAGATTATTCAGAATGTAAATCGATAGCGTCAGCGACTCCAAAGACCCGTAGTTCGCCAGTCGGAATAAATCCCTTGATCAAAAACAAGAACGTTGACGGTGAAAATCCTTTGAACCCGTACAGGTAGACGTCGACCGGTGAATGGAACATGTCAGGAGTCACTATTTGCCCATTGACGACTAAGAAGGCGCCTGTGTACATGTCATAATCAGGTCCATAGGGATATTTCCAGGCACAGAATGGACCAATTTGCCCTCCCACGTCCTTGTGAGGTAGCGCAAAGAGATAGGAATTTCCCACCGCATCACATTTCCCTACCAGATAGACTTTGTATGGCCCTTGACCGTAGGGAAATTCACCATCGGCTTTTACCATGGGAACCATCGCCATGGATAAGACCATCAGACAACATAGACTTCCAAAAATCACTAATTTTTTTATCATATCAATTCCTCTCTTTGGTATGATAAGGCAAGACACTATATTTAAATTTTATGAAGAAGTTTGCTTTGTGTCTTTCTCCTGGAAAAAAACGATAACGATTCAGCCTCGATGAGGAAGCTGAACCAACAGAACATACGATGGATCATCGAACAGATCGACAAACAAGAGCTCTCCACCTACAAGTATGATAGTTATTCGTCGATAGTGAGCGTGACACCTATGGCTCGTCCCTCGAACCAAAAACTATCTGGACCATGATACACATAAATATTGCCATGTAACAGTAGTCTAATTTTTAATGTAACACTTCTGTTAACAATATCAAAATTCGGTTTTTGAAAACCTTTAAACAAATTTGAAAGAAGTGGGAAGAACCATATATGGATATAACGGGTATTTCCCTGTATGCTGATATCCTTGAATAGACCAAATGAGTTGTCTTTACGTATGAATACTAAATTATATTTAACGTTGGTTTGGTTTTCGATAATGCCCCAAATATAAGTTTCTTTTATATTGTAGGTATTGGTAGTAGTGGATTTGGTTAATTCTTTATATATTTGTTGTGTATCGTTTGATTGTACTATTGCTGGATTCATGGCAATGAAAAGAAACAGCCCAATCAGTCCTGTTATCAATAATTTCCTATTGAATTTATTTTTCATTTTCTGTCCTCCTTAGAGAATGATAAATCTCATCATATATTTATATTTATAGTCAAAATAATGCAAAAAAAGAGGTTATTTATCCATTACTTTCTTCCTATACACGAATTGAATCATCACCCGAAATGTTACAAGCATCTACTATCTAAATCCATCACCAGATTACATGACAGAACCGAGTCGATATAAATCAATTCAGGAGTAACACCACTATCTTAACACCACAAGTGTGACACCCCTTAACTTAACAGAACCAGAGTCATCCCTGTAAAAAACTATATGTATTTTGGCGACACATATGAGTTTAATATCAGGGGTGAAAAAAGTATCAATCCATCATGTTTTTAAAACAGTTTGCCAACACTAAATTAACAAATAAAAATTGATAAATAATTCAATACCAACCACCTGATACATCACTGGAAGTCCAACCCCAAACGAGTATATCAGATATATCGACCCAAAAATAAATACCTACTATATATCTGATGGCAAGAACGACATATAAGAGAAATGCTAAGGGATGTTTGATCTCAGTAATCATATGATGGAACCATTCTGCACTATAGTCTTGTAAGAAATATACTAAAGCACCTCGAAAAAAATTTATTGTTTGTATCATCTTTAACAAAATTGGATGTTTGACAAATAATATAATCAAGTTTCTAATTGTACCTTTTATTTGATAATTGCTCGTTGCCCCTGAAGGTAATTGAAGTGAATTGGCTTTTTCATTTTCTACAACATTATTGTTAGTAGATGCCTTCATAATACTCCGACTAATATTTGGCACAAAAGTGACACCGACTAACAATAGAATGATTCCAAGGGTCAGCCATTTATGAATAGAACTATGTAGTGTCATGCTTCCTCCTTATGATGTAACAGATTTAGATATTAAAATATTATGTGATTATAATCACAAAATGCCTCAAGATTACCAACTCTGATTTTACAACCCTTTTTGACCAACGCTATACTTTACAGAACCATAGACAG